>JAFZFH010000090.1 GCA_017555965.1 Bacteroidales bacterium | reverse complement strand
TTGAAATACTTTGAACGAAGTGATGGTAAGTCCCTTTCCTGAGGAAAGGGATTTAGGGAAAGGGTGACGTAGATAAATGTTTTCATATTTTATGTACGACCTGGAACAACGTGATAAGTTGAGAACTGTTAATTGAAATACATACATTTGAAAATATGAAACATATAATGAATGACATTTTATCTGCTGCAGGTGCGGAAGTGAGCATCATTCCAGTGGTGCAGGGAGAGGGTGTGATGAAGATTGATGAGTCGCAGCTGCCGGATTCTTTGCCGATTCTTGCTCTTAGGAATGCTGTCCTTTTCCCAGGAACCGTATATCCTATAACCATAGGACGTGAGAAGTCAATCAGATTGATCGAGGATGCCGAGCAGAACAATACCTTCATCGGTGCAGTTCCTCAGAACGACCTCTCTGTGGAGGATCCCAGAAAGGATGACCTCTACGGCTACGGAACTGTAGCCAAGATTGTCAAGACTCTTGAAATGCCGGATGGTACCATTACTGCCATCCTTCAGGGCTATCAGCGTTTCGAAGTTGAGAGCATCTACGATTATGAACCATATATGATCGGTCGTGTACGTTATCAGAACGATACTGTTCCTGAGGCAGACGTGCAGACACGTATCATCGCCGAGTCCTTGAAGGAAAAGGCGATGCAGATCATCAGAACATCCACATTTGTTCCGAAGGAGGCTGCAAATGCGCTGAAGAGCATCGAGAACTTCGAGTTCCTTGTAAACTTCATCGCTACTACAATCGAAGTCGAGAACTTCATGGACAAGGTCGAACTGCTTCAGTATGGTGACCTTAACGCGAGAGCCATGAAGCTTCTTTCTGTGCTTGATACCCAGGTGGAGCTCCAGAAGATCAAGCAGGAGATCAATCAGAAGGTAAAGACAGAAATCGATCAGCAGCAGAGGGAATACTTCCTGAACAATCAGCTCAAGACCATCCAGGAAGAGCTCGGAATGGATGAGATGGAGGAGTTCACTCAGCTCAGAGCGCGTGCGGAGCAGAAGGAGTGGACTCAGGATATCCAGGAGATCTTCGAGAAGGAAATGGCTAAGCTTGAGAGATACAATCCAAGCTCGCCTGACTACAGCATACAGTACAACTATATTCAGTTCATGCTTGACCTTCCATGGGGAAAGAAGTCTGTTGACAACCTGGATATGCCTAATGCTCAGAATGTTCTGGATGAAGACCACTTCGGACTTGAGAGGGTAAAGGAAAGAATCATGGAATATCTGGCTGTACTTTGGCTTAAAGGCGACCTTAAGTCTCCAATCCTCTGCCTATATGGCCCTCCGGGCGTAGGTAAGACAAGTCTTGGAAAGTCTATCGCAAGAGCTTTGGGACGAAAGTATGTCCGTATCGCTCTCGGTGGTGTACATGATGAGTCTGAAATCCGTGGACATAGAAAGACATATGTGGGTGCACTTCCTGGACGTATCCTTAACGGAATCAACCGTGCAGGTACTTCAAACCCTGTCATTGTACTTGATGAGGTCGATAAGCTCAGCCGTGATTTCAAGGGAGATCCTTCGTCTGCGCTCCTCGAGGCTCTCGACCCTGAGCAGAACAATGCATTCCATGACAACTACCTGGATATTGATTACGATCTGTCAAATGTGATGTTCATCGCAACGGCAAACAGTATCGATACTATACAGCCTGCTCTCAAGGACCGTATGGAGATGATCGATGTGAGCGGTTATCTTGCAGAAGAGAAGATGGAGATCGCAAAGAAGTATCTGATTCCTAAGCAGTTGAAGGAACACGGTCTTATGCCGGGAGATGTCCGTTTTGACAATGATACATTGAAGAAGATCATCGAGGAATACACTCGTGAGTCAGGTGTCCGCGGTCTTGAAAAGCAGATTGCAAAGATCTGCCGCGTGACTGTAAGGAAGATGACTCTCCGCGAGAAATATTATAAGGTAATCAAGCCTTCGCACCTTCGCGAATATCTGGGACTCCCTACAAATTCGCATGACATCCAGAAGGGGAATGAGGCTCCAGGCGTCGTGACCGGTCTTGCTTGGACATCTATGGGTGGAGAAATTCTCTTTATCGAGAGTTCGGTAAGTAAGGGAAAGGGCAATCTTTCGATGACCGGAAACCTTGGAGATGTGATGAAGGAGTCTGCTCAGATTGCTTATCAGTATATCAAGGCACATCCGGAACTTACCGGTCTTTCTTATGAGGAATTCATCGAGAAGGATATACATGTGCATGTTCCTGAAGGTGCCGTTCCTAAGGACGGCCCGTCTGCGGGTATCACAATGGTCAGCTCGATGGTGTCTGCATATCGAGGACAGACTGTCAAGAGCGGCATTGCCATGACCGGAGAGATGACTCTTCGCGGACGTGTGCTTCCTGTAGGTGGAATCAAGGAGAAGATCCTTGCAGCAAAACGCTCGGGCATCCATACCATCATTATTTCTGAAGAGAACAGAAAAGATGTGGAGGATATCAAGGAAGTTTACGTAAAAGGTCTTACCTTTGTTTATGTCAACAATATAGACGAGGTAATCAAGTACATTTTCTGATGGAAGTACGCATAGAGAAAAGTTGGAAAGACGCGCTGGCGGGCGAATTCGGGAAACCGTATTTCGAATCGCTGGTGCGTTTCCTGCATAAGGAGAAGGCTGAAGGAAAGACGATTTATCCTCCGGGCAGTCAGATATTCAGGGCATTTGACCTGACACCGGTCGATCAGCTTAAGGTCGTGATTCTCGGTCAGGATCCCTATCACGGTCCCGGTCAGGCCCATGGGCTTTCATTTTCTGTATCTGCAGGTGTTACTGCGCCTCCTTCTCTGAAGAATATCTTCAAGGAGATCGAGTCCGATCTGGGAATCAGGATGAGCGGTTATCCTGACCTTGAGAAATGGGCGCGTCAGGGAGTGCTGCTTCTGAATGCAGTCCTGACAGTGCGTGCAGGAGCGGCAGCTTCGCACAGCAAGATCGGTTGGGAAGAGTTTACTGACGCGGTAATACGATATATATCAGATAATTGTGAGGGTGTGGTCTTTCTTCTGTGGGGCAATTTTGCTAGAAGCAAGAGTGCGCTTATAGACCGTTCGAGACATCATGTGCTGGAGGCTGCACATCCATCGCCTCTGGCAAGAGGTGCTTTCTTCGGGTGCAGACATTTTTCTCAGACAAATACAATCCTTTCTGCACAGGGCAAGGCGCCTATAGACTGGGTGCTTTAAGGAAGGACAATGAATAAAATGACAAGGTAAATATATGAAACGAATCGCAATGTTTCCGGGATCTTTCGATCCTTTTACAGCCGGCCATCTGAATATCCTGAAGAGAGCCCTTACCATGTTCGACGAGGTCGTGGTTGCTGTAGGTGTGAATATAGACAAGAGAGGTTTCTTCCCTAATGAGAAGAGGATCGATATAATCAGACAGGCGACAGCAGGTATGGAGGGTGTCAGCATCATCCAGTATGACAACCTTACAATTGACAAGTGTCATGAACTTGGTATCAGACACATTGTCCGTGGTGTGAGGAATATGATTGACTTTGAGACTGAGAGGTCTATTGCGGATGCAAACCGTAAGCTGGCTCCGGATATCGAGACTATCATCATTCCGACTGCTCAGGAGTATGCTCATATTTCGTCGACAGCTGTGCGAGACCTTCTTAAGCATGGCGGGGATACTTCGTTGTTTGTTCCGGAAGGGGTGGAATTATAATTCAAATCAATGAGAGAAAGGCTGATAATACTGTTGGTAATCGTGCTGGTCGGGTTATTCCATCCGACCATCTCGTTCTGTAAATATGAGCATGACTCACAGCAGCTGGATTCGGCGGTGAGGGTGGCACTCGACAGGAGGCTGACAGAGTATTTTGCCGCAATTGAGAGAGAAGGTGCCCAGGTGCAGAAGGGAGAGTGCGACTTTCTTATTGAGACATGTTCGGATTCCCTTATGCGTCAGCATGTTGCATTGACTGTCTATGAACATTACAGGGATTCTAAGGTCATGGGGTCCGAATCTGTGGCAATTCATGTGTTCGATAAATGGATCGGCTCAGGAAAGGTGAAGATGCGTGATGATACCGAACTTCTTGCCGCAAAGATCTTTGCCGAATTCAATCGTCAGTCTCTGATCGGAAATAAGGCGCCGGAACTGCTCCTGTATGATATGGAGGGTAATCCTCAGGCCTTGTTTGAGGAACCTTCAGGAAGATTTACAGTCCTGTTCTTCTATGATACTTCTTGTGCAACCTGCAAGCTCCAGACCATTCTTCTGGGAAGTCTGTTCAGAACAGAGGATTTTCCGATAGATTTCGTTGCTGTCTATGCATCTGACGATATGGACAGTTGGAAGAAATATGTAGAGGAGAGATTGGATTTCCCTTCTTTAAGGATCAGAGTGCACCATCTTTGGGATCCGGAGATAAATTCTGATTTTCAGCGTAAATATGGTGTCGTGCAGACTCCACGCATGTTCCTCATATCACCGGACGGAACAATAATCGGACGTTCTCTGGATGCACAGGCTCTTTCGCAGATGCTCCATGCTATATTTGATGAGGTGGAACTTGAATACGGAAGTGATGAATCCATGGCATTGTATGACGGCATCTTCGGCGATGCATATCCTTCTGCAGATGATGTCATCGGAATTGCCGACTATATAAGATCCAGCACATTGGAAAAGGCGGATACCATGATGTTCAGACAGATGACAGGAGATCTGCTTTATTATCTCACTCTCCAGAGAGGAGAGGGCTTCAAGGAAGGCCTTGCTCATCTTGTTTCAGATAAGATACTTTCAAGACCAGATGTCTGGAAGTCTGCGGATGACTCACTGAAGGTCATCGGAATGGCTCAGATGTATGAAGATCTGCTCTCAAAATCGCAGCCTGGAAAGTCTGTTCCTGACATGAAGCTGCCGGGAACCCTTCTGACTTCGAAGAAGGAGAAGGAGGGAACCTTCAGACTGAAGAAGATTGGCGGCGAGAAGAACTACATTATGTTTGTTACAGACGGATGTCATGTCTGCGCAGCAGAGAAGGAAGCTGCACATGGAATTGTGTCGGGTAGTAAGGCAGTGAAAGTGCTGATGGTCAATGTGGATAGTGTTCTTGCAGAAAGTCCTGAACTTGCTTCAGACATGTTCGATTCGTTTGACCTTTCTGCCCTTCCGTTCATTCTTGAAACTGACAGAAAGGGAAAGATCGTCAGACGATATATTTCTCTTCAATAATAAGCTGGTTTGGCTTGCCATTTGATTAGGGGACAGAACCAATGTTTTAATTCCCTGGATCATGAGAACTTTCATCGAGGATTATCTTGAAAATCCGTCCTCAGCATCAGCATCTGCGCTTGAGCGCTCAAAGAACCTTTCATGGGCTTCTGAAATTGATGAAAAAATGATATATGATGTGCTCGCATCCGGTCAGTTCCGACTGTACGAGGAGATGATATTCAGTAGCGATGCAGATGATCTTCACGCAAAAACTCCCGTACGTCCGGTAGCTTAGCAATTACTTTTTAAGTATCTTTGTACCTATGACTGAAGGTACATTGATAATCATAATAGCGGCTGCAGTTCTTCTTACAGCACTGCTTACATATCTTGTTGTGTCTCTTTCTTCTGCCAGAAAGGAAAAGATTGATACAGCCGTAATGCTGGAAATCCTCAAATCTCAGATGACTGCAGAGAGCGAAAAGGCTCTGAAGGCTCGTGAGGAGGAGCTTGAGAAGAGGGCGAAGGCTCTGTTCGAAAACCTTTCGTCCGGCCTTGACAGAGATATCAGGAGCATGAAGGATGCCTTCGAGCAGAACCGGAAGACTCATGTCGAAACCTCTCAGAGTCTCAAGGAAAATCTTGATAACGCAGTAAGGAATCTCCGTGAACAGACATTGACAATCGGCGACAAGGCAGATAATCTCGCATCTGCCCTTAAAGGACATAACAAGGCTCAAGGAAATTGGGGAGAGGTGATACTTGACAATCTCTTTACTTCAGAAGGTCTCCGTGAGGGACGTGATTATGATAAGGAAGAGACCCTCCGAGACGAGCACGGAAACATTATCCGTAATGAGGATACTGACCGCAGGATGAGGCCTGACTTCATTCTCCATTATCCGGATGGAAATGATATCGTTGTGGATTCGAAGGTTGTCCTGACTGCGATGTATGATTATTATTCAACTGATGATGAGTCGCTTAAGGAGGATGCCCTCCTGCGTAATCTGGCTGCGATGAAGGAGCAGGTCCGCAAATTGGCCCGAAAGGATTACAGCCGTTATCTCAGGCCTGGACATAAGATGCTCGATTATGTAATCATGTTTGTGCCGGTATATTCGGCGTTGAGGCTTGCTTATGAAGCTGACCGTAATCTGTGGCATGATGCCTACGAACAGGGTGTGCTCATAACCACTGAAGAAACCATGATGCCTTTCCTGAGGATGATCAGCATTGCATGGAAGAGCCATGAGCAGGTGGCCAATCAGCAGCAGATCATTGCAGCTGCCGAAATGATGCTTGCGCGAGTTTCGGATTTCTGTACCGCCCATGCGAAGATGGGAGAGAAACTGGAAGATGCCCTTAAATACTATGATGCCTGCGATCGCAAGCTTCGCGAAAGGGGACAAAGCATAGTGGGAGCCGCCAACCGTCTGATCAGCTATGGAGTCCCGAAGAATCAAAAAAAGCCCCTCCCGCCAGAAATCGGCATGGAGGAGCTTGAAAATCTCTAGAATTCTGCTGCCTTTTCCATCTTGGCCTTGACACGTTCGTTGCAGAGGTTGCCGAGGCTTCCGATAGATGTGTGGTTGAGGTCTGCAGGTGTAAGCTGGCCGTTTGTCTTTCCTTCTGCTCCCTGATATCTGAACCTTCCCTCGTTCACTTCGATGCCGACGCTCTTGTATGCATCGCGGAACGGAGTTCCGTTCAATGTTCGGCGGTTAACTTCCTCTACAGTAAAGAGGTAGTCATATATCGGTGCGTCAAGAATGTTTTCCTTCACGATGATATGCTGGAGCATGTAGTCTGCCATCATAAGGCACTTGTGCATGAGCTCAAGGGCTGGGAAGAGGATGTCCTTCAGAAGCTGGAACTCACGATGGTAGCCATGAGGCATGTTGCTGCAGAGCATGCTGATCTCATTCTCGACCGACATTATTCTGTTGCAGTTGCCTCGCATGATCTCCCATACGTCAGGATTCTTCTTATGAGGCATGATGCTCGATCCCGTAGTCAGTTCGTCCGGGAACTTGATGAATCCGTAGTTCGGACTCATGTACATGCAGCAGTCAGCTGCGAACTTGTTGAGAGTCAATGCTACAGCTCCCATTGCGGATGCGACGGCCCTTTCAGATTTTCCTCTGCTCAACTGCGAAGCCACGACATTGAAGTCAAGGCTCGAGAAGCCGAGAATGTCTGTTGTCATCTGACGGTCGAGCGGGAATGAACTTCCGTATCCTGCAGCGGAACCGAGCGGGTTCTGGTCTGTTACATTGTATGCGCCTCTGAGCATGAACATGTCGTCTGCCAGAGCCTCGGCGTATGCTCCGAACCAGAGCCCGAAAGATGATGGCATCGCCACCTGTCCGTGTGTATATCCCGGAAGGAGTACATCCTTATGTTTTTCGCTGAGAGACTGAAGTGTTGAGAAGAGGGTCATGACCTCGTCGCGGATCTTGAGGACCTCGTCCTTGAGGAATAGCTTCACATCCACCAATACCTGGTCGTTGCGCGAACGTCCTGAATGGATCTTCTTTCCGATATCTCCCAGGCGGCGTGTCAGAAGAAGCTCCACCTGGGAGTGGATGTCTTCCACATCGTCTTCTAGAATGAAGTCTCCGGCCTCGATCTCACCAAGGATCTGATCCAATGCGACTGTAAGAGTTTCGAGCTCATCTGACTCAAGAAGACCGATCGACTCCAGCATTCTGATATGTGCCTTCGATCCGATTACATCGTATTTCGCCAGACGCATGTCAAGTATGCGGTCGTTGCCTACTGTAAAATCCTCTACCAGGTCAGTTGCCTGTGTTCCCTTGCTCCAAAGTGTGCTCATAGATTGTTTATAAATTCTATATATCCTTCAATTCCTTTTCTGATCTCGTCTGTGAAGACGAATTCGTTCTTTCTGTGCGAACGTGCCGAGTCTCCTGGTCCCATCTTGATGGCATCGCATGTGATGCGCATCCAATCCGACGTGGTCGGAGATGAGAATGTTGCAATACCTAGGGCATCTGTAATTTCCTGCAGCCTTGAACCGTCATATGTCGCACTTGAACGGTTGGAGAGATTTCTCGGTTTCAGTTCGCTTCTGCAAATCGACTGAAGTTCCTGCAGGATCTCTTCATTTGTGTATTGTTCCGTCGGTCTGATGTCAATCACAAAGTCACAGCGGTCCGGAATGACGTTATGTGCAGTTCCGGCATTTATCTGTGTCACATTCATGTTGACCTTTCCCATTCGAGATGAGATTCTTTCGAATTCATGTGCCCTTATCGCGGCGATATCTTCGAGTGCTATGTACATTGCATTGACACCTTCGTTACGTGCTGCATGTCCGCTTTGTCCATGGGCAGTGGCATCGATCACCAGCAGACCTCTTTCAGAAGTGGCAGCCTTCATGCCTGTGGGTTCTCCTACAATTGCATAGTCCACTTCTGTGGCATCTTCGATATTTGCTCCTCTTTCGCAGAATCTTTTTCCCCAGAGGCCGGTCATTCCGTTCTTGCCGGATCTTTCTTCCTCACATGTCAGCACCAGGATGACATTCTTATCATCACTGGAGAACGCTCGGTAGGCGGCGATCATTGAAACTACAGATGCACCGTCATCGTTGCTGCCAAGTCCTGCGATGATGTCATCGGGACCGACATCCTGACCGGTCATCTTGCCGATTACATCCGCAGCCACATCATCATGCGGTTCGTATGGATCGAATTCATAACCTTCTGACGGGCTGACAGTGTCAATATGGGCACAGAGCATCAGCGTAGGCTTGGACTTGTCAGTGATGTGCTCGGCGATGATATTGTTGCAGAGCTTCTCATGCACGATGCCCCTGTCGGTCATCCACTCGCAGATATGCTCGCAGACAGCTGACTCGCTGAAGGACGGTGACGGAATCGCAACCATCTCCTTCAGCAGTCCGACTGCATCTGCTGTCAATATCTGTATATGTTTATCAGTTTCCATCTAGACTAATGTTGTACCTGTTGTATTCAGCAGGTTTCTTGCGTGCTTGATGATCACCTTTGCCACTCCGCTGTCTATTGCCTTGAACGAGTTTGTCAGCTTCGGAATCATTCCGTCTGCCACTCTTCCTTCAGCCTTGAGCTGCGCGAATTTCTCTCTGCCAATCTCAGGAATCACGCTTGAATCATCATCCTTATCGTAGAGGACTCCGTCCTTCTCGAAGCAGAATACCAGGTCAGTCTCATGTGTGAGTCTTCCGTCATCGCTGCAGTGGGTACATTCCTCGCATCTGCAGCAGACGTCCTTCTTCGATCTGTACTGGTAGTTCGCAAGTGCTATTGCCACAGAGGATGCGATGGTATCTGCATTGGTATTCAACAGGTTACCTTCTCCATCATGATTGATCGCATTGAAGACAGGCACGATGCCTTTTTCCAGAAGGGAATAAATGAATGCTGCGTTCACGCTGTCTGCAGTCACATCTCCCACATATCCGTAGTCTACCTCAGTTCCAAGGCTTTCCACATGTACCGGAGGTCTCTTGCATGCGGTTATGGCATTGCCGTCAGCACCGGTCAGGCCGATGGCATTGCATCCTTCCGCTTGAAGCAGGGCAGTGATGTTCTTGTTGCACCATCCCGCATAGACCATGGTCACGACCTTCAGCGTCTCTTCATCGGTGACTCTTCTTCCTTCCACCATTACAGGTACCATGCCCATATCCTTCTGCATCTTGCTCGCCATCACTCCGCCGCCGTGGATGAGCACCTTCATGCCCGGCATGGCAGCGAAATCCTTGACAAACTCCTTCAGAAGGGTAGGGTTGTCAACTACATTGCCTCCTATCTTTACTACCTGTATCATTCTATGTTTTTTCTAACTCCTTGATTATCAGTTATTTCTTGGTCTCGCGTGCTGTCAAAGGTGAGCATGCGGCTTGGGTAAGACCTTGATTTACAGTTGATTATAAATCGAGAAGAATCTGTTTGAGGACGGTCTGTGCCGACACGACGCGGTTCGCTGCCTCCGGAATCACGATCGACTGCGGACTTTCGATGACGTCGTCTGTCACGATCATGTTTCTGCGGACAGGAAGACAGTGCATGAAGTAGGCGTTGTTGGTAAGTGCCATCTTTTCTGAATCCACTGTCCAGTCTCTGTCTGTGCAGAGGATCTTTCCGTAGTTGTCGCCGCTGTATGCCGACCAGTTCTTCGCATAGATGAAATCTGCGCCTTCGAAGGCCTTGCGCTGATCGTATTCGATGCGTGCGCGACCGACAAAAGCAGGGTCCAGCTCATATCCATGAGGATGTGTGATCACGAATTCATAATCGGTCATGTTTATGCCTTCGGCAAATGAGTTTGGCACTGCCTGTGGCAGGGCCTTCGGATGTGGTGCCCATGTCATCACGATCTTCGGCTTCTCGACCTTCTTGTATTCCTCGATGGTGATCAGGTCTGCAAAAGTCTGGAGCGGATGGCGTGTGGCTGCCTCCATGCTGAATACAGGCTTTCCTGAATATTTGATGAACTGATTTATGATAGTCTCGTTGTAATCATCTTCCTTGCTCTCGAACTTTGCAAAAGCACGTACTCCGATCACATCACAATAACTTCCCATAACAGGGACCGCCTCAAGAAGATGCTCAGGCTTGTCGCTGTCCATGATCACTCCGCGCTCAGTCTCAAGTTTCCATGCGCCCTGATTTACATCAAGCACGATTACATTCATTCCGAGATTCATGGCAGCCTTCTGGGTGCTGAGTCTGGTACGGAGACTTGAATTGAAGAAAATCATGAGCAGAGTCTTGTTTCTGCCGAGTTCCTGATCTGCAAATGGGTTCTCCTTTACATACTTAGCGGCCTCCAAAGCATTTGAGAGGTCGCCTAATTGAGTTATAGATGTGAAATGTCTCATATGATATTGAGAGCTTATATTAATGAATTCCAGGCATTTACAAATGATTCAGCCGTTTCCTGTGAAACTGTGAGCGAAGGGAGAAGGCGGATAACCTGTGCTCCTGCTGCTCCTGTGAAGAAATGCTTCTCAAACAGAAGTCGGTTGCGCAGTCCGACATATTCGTCCTTCAGTTCAAGACCGATCATAAGGCCCTTTCCTCTATATTCCTTTATTGCCTTGTTGTCTGCGAATGCGCTGTGGAAATATTCTCCGATCTTCGCCGCATTCTCGACAAGATGTTCGTTTTCGATGATGTCCAATACCGCGAGTGCTGCTGTACAAGCAAGGTGGTTACCTCCGAATGTTGTACCAAGCATGCCGTATGACGGCTTGATGGTCGGGCTGATGAGTACACCTCCGATAGGGAAGCCGTTACCCATGCCCTTGGCTGTGGTGATGATGTCTGCGAGTACTCCGCTGTGCTGGTGGGCGAAGAATTTACCTGTACGGCCGTAGCCTGACTGGATCTCGTCCAGGATGAGTACACATCCGTATTTGTCGCAGAGCGAGCGGAGGCCGTGCATAAACTTGTCAGTCGGCTCGTAGATACCTGCCACTCCCTGGATGCCTTCAATGATCACAGCTGCGAAATCTCCCTTTGACAACTCTGCATCTACTGCTGCAAGGTCATTCAGCTGAACGAACACGATGTTTTCAGTAGAGTTGAACGGAGCCTGAATCTTCGGGTTGTCTGTAGCTGCGACAGCTCCGGATGTTCTTCCGTGGAAAGCCTTTCTGAATGCGAGAACCTTGGCCTTTCCTGTGTGGAATGACGCCACCTTCAGTGCATTCTCGTTTGCCTCTGCTCCGCTGTTGCAGAGGAACAGTGCATAGTCGTCATAGCCGCTGACTTTTCCAAGACGCGCAGCCAGATCCTTCTGGATCGAATTCTGAACAGCGTTTGAATAGAAGCCCAATTTGTCGAGCTGCTCTGAAAGCATCTTGACATAATGAGGATGGCAATGTCCTACAGAGATTACGGCATGACCGCCATAAAGGTCGGTATATACCTCGCCGTTCTTATCCCAAAGTGTTGTATCAAGACCTCTTACCGGCTCAATGTCCCAAAGAGGATAAACATCAAATAAATTCATATTCTATCACATTTGCGTTTTAAGGTCTCTAAAAAGCTGAAGGTTTCAGACGAAGACCGGTGTCTTCCGGCAGCCCGAACATCAGATTCATATTCTGCACCGCCTGTCCGGCAGCTCCCTTCACGAGATTGTCAATGCATGAAGCGATATGTACATATCCGTCATGAATCTCAACATGTACCAGACCCTTGTTGGTGTTTACAACCTCCTTCATTGAGATTCCCTCATTGCTGTGGAATACAAAAGGAGACGCTGCGTAATAGTCTTCAAAAATCTTCCTGTAATCCTCCAGACTCATTCCCTCAACCGCCTTTGTGTAGACGCTCGCGAAGATACCCCTCGCAAAATCACCCCTCAGTGGCACGAAATTCACTACAGGCTCAGTTGGCTGAGCCTGTCGCTCTACTCTGACGAGATTCTGCTTGATCTCAGCAAGATGCTGGTGTGTGAACAGCTTATAGATTGAAATGTTGTCTGAACGATAACTGAAATGAGTAGTGTCACTCGGCTTCTTGCCAGCGCCGGTAGAACCTGTGATCGCAGTCACATGGATCTCGTCGTTGATGAGTCCGGCTGCTGCAAGCGGCAAAGTCGCAAGCTGGATCGCTGTTGCGAAGCATCCCGGATTGGCAACGTCATGTGCCTCACGCACGCTCTCGCGTGCACTCTCGCAAAGACCATACACGAACTTGCGTCCTGCATAATCTCCGTCGAGTCTGAAATCATTGCCGAGGTCGATGATACGGCACTCCGGCTTGATGTCGTGAGTGTCGACGAACTGTCGTGAAATTCCATGGCCGAGGCAGAGGAAGATCACGTCAGGGTCGTTGAGTTCAAGACCGAAACACAGATCTGTCTCTCCGATCAGATCTCTGTGCACAGACGCTACAGGAGTACCTTCAGATGAGGTCGTGGTCGCAGAAACTATCTCGACGTTCGGATGGTTCAGCAGGATTCTGAACAACTCTCCGCCCGTGTATCCGGTGCCGCCGGCAATCGCTACTCGTATTTTCTTGTTCATTGTTTTCTTGGTTTGTAGATTCCCGATCGGGTCGGGTATGACTTGGTGATCGGGTGTTATTCTTCGATACCGCCGTTTACAGAATAATAGATCTTCAAAGGATTTGCAATGACCTTGGTGAATCCTACAACGTCGCGGCCTGTGTATGACTTGTTGATCTCACCGTATGCTCCGAACTTAGAACTCATGAGGTCGTGGTCGCTTGTACATCCGAGAACAGAGAAGTGGTAAGGCATGAGTGCGATCTCAACCTCTCCTGTAACGTTCTGCTCGATGCTGTCCATCATTGCCTCCATGTCTCTGCAGACAGGGTCGAGATACATTGCCTCGTGCATCTGCTGGCCATACCAGCCGGCAATCTGCTCCTTCCAGTAAAGCTGACCCTTTGTCAATGTGTGCTTCTCGAGGAGGTGGTGTGCCTTTACGATGATAAGTGGAGCTGCGGCCTCGAATCCTACACGTCCTTTGATGCCGATGATTGTGTCACCGATGTGGATGTCGCGGCCGATTCCGAACGGGCCTGCAACGTCGCGAACTGCCTTGATCACGTCGACAGGGTTCATCTCCATGCCGTTGAATGATACAGGCTCACCTTTGCGGAAACCGATCTTGATGTGCTCAGGCTCTGACTTTGTCACCTTTGTAGGGTATGCCTCTTCAGGAAGGTATCCGTCTGATGAGAGTGTCTCAACGCCTCCGATACTTGTTCCCCAGAGACCCTGGTTGATAGAATACTTAGCTTTCTCCCATGAGAAATCGAAACCATGGTTCTGAAGGAAGTCGATCTCGAACTGTCGTGTGAATCCCTCGTCGCGGACAGGAGCGATGATCTCTACCTCTGGAGCGAGGATTTCAAATACGATATCGAAGCGTACCTGGTCGTTGCCGGCACCTGTACTTCCGTGTGCGACAGCTCCTGCTCCTATGTTCTGTACGTGCTTGAGTACTTCAAGCGCCTGGAAAACTCGCTCTGAACTTACTGACAGAGGATAAGTCGCATTCTTGAGGATGTTTCCATAAATCAGGTACTTGATACCTTTCTGGTAGTATGTGTCTACGGCGTTTACGTTCTTGTGTGAAGCTGCACCAAGAGTAAGTGCGCGCTCTTCGATAGCCTTTTCTTCTTCAGCAGAAAATCCACCGGTATTTACCATCACCGTATGGACCTCATAACCTTTTTCCTTGAGATATGGAACACAGAATGATGTGTCCAGACCGCCACTGAAGGCGAGTACAACCTTATTGTTCATATATGTTTGTTTTTTTATTATTCTTGTTTTATCGTTACCTTAGTTGTTTTCAGATTCAGGACGGGTAGGGTCTATGATTGTGAGATGTTCGTCCGGATCATAGAGAAGTCCTGTGCAGAGACACATGCGATACTCGTTGCTTTCGAGAATCTGATAGTTTCTGCATCCCTGGCATCCTTTCCAGAATTCAGGGTCATCAGTAAGTGACGCAAATGTCACAGGTCTGAATCCGAGTTCGTAATTCATCTTCATGACAGCTGCACCTGTAGTGATGCTGAAAATCTTAGCTTCAGGGTATTTTTCTCGGGAGAGCTGGAAGATACGGGTCTTGATGCGCATTGCCAGTCCGATACCACGGAATGCGTGAGCTACGATTAGTCCGGAGTTTGCGACATACTGCTTGTCTCCCCAAGTTTCGATATATGAGAACCCGGCGAATCTGCCGTCCTCTGACACTGCTATGACTGCTTTTCCAGCGAGTATCTTCTCTGCTACATATTCAGGGGTTCTTCTGGCGATACCAGTACCTCTTTCTCTCGCTGATACGAAAATTTCTTCGCAGATCTCATCTGCATATTTGACATGGCTTGCATCAGCCACCAATACATTTATTTGCATAAATGCCTAAAATCTAATATTGTTGGAATTAAATGAAGAATTTGCGGATTGCCCTCCTGGAGGGAAGTCGAAAGATGTCCTAACGGCAAGACAAACCGAGATTGTCAATTGCAATTGGGAGGGAATTGCTTCGAGAGCCCCTCCTAAAGTCGGACAAATATGTGATTAAATAGATTCATATCGCTTACAAAGATAGTAATAATATATAATAAAATGCTAACTTTGCGGGGAATTTTGTGTCCTAGAACCCATCCAATTGAGATTTCTCGTGGCTAAGAAGAGTAAAGTTAAAACAACCGGAGTGGATCCGGAATATCTTAAGAAGCAGAAGGAGGCGCTTGTGAGAAGACACAGGCAGGTCATTTATTTGAATGACAGCGAAATGGCTGCCATAAATCTTTATTGTGACAAGTTCAGGGTAGGAACAAAGACTGTCCTCTTCAGAGAGGCGATAATGGAGAAGGTTCTTTCGGAACTGGATGATAATCACCCAACATTATTTTAAATACTATGAAAAGAATGTTACTCGCATTGGCAGCTGTATTGTGTTTTGTTACAGCGGGTGCACAGGAAAAGGTTCAGACAACAGAGCAGGTCAACACAGTCGATGACTATCAGATTGTAAGCGACAAGGTTGAAGACGGTATCAGATACATCGTAGCGACTCCTAGCGCAAAGGTGTGCTCGAAGCAGATCGATATTGAAATCAAAGGAGATGTGATCCAGTCGGTTGTATATACCCGCGGATGCGAAGGTAATGCCAAGGGTATAGGTGCATTGATCAAGGATATGACTGTAGAGGAAGCAATCCGCAGGCTCGAGGGAATCAACTGTGGCAAGCGAGGAACTTCCTGCCCGGATCAGTTGGCCAAGGTTCTTAAAGCATTGGAATAAAAAAATCAGCGCAGAAGCGCTGATTTTTTTATTGTCTTTCTGCTGCAATCGCTGCGTTGAAACAGTGTCTGCAGAGAGGCTCATATTCGTCCTTTTCTCCAAGTACGACCAGGGCGTCGCTGGCAATGAGTCTGTGCGAATGATTTGCCGGACTTCCGCATTTCACGCAGATGGCATGTACTTTCTGTATATCTTCTGCCACTGCCATGAGTGCTGGCATCGGTCCGAAAGGTTTTCCCATATAATCTGTGTCAAGTCCTGCAATGATGACTCTGATGCCTCTGTTTGCGAGGGTCTGTACCACTTCTACGAGAGTTTCATCAAAGAACTGTGCTTCATCAATACCTACAACCTCTACGTCGCTCGAAAGAGTGAGCATGCTTGCAGGGGATTCGATCGGTGTCGAGTGGATGCTGTGCGAATCGTGCGAAACGACCTTGTTTTCAGAATACCTGACATCAATGCATGGCTTGTAGATTTCAACCTTCTGCTTAGCAAACTGAGCCCTCTTCATTCTTCTGATCAGCTCCTCTGTCTTTCCTGAAAACATTGATCCGCAGATTACTTCGATAGAACCTGCTTTTTTTGCACTTTCTAAAAACATTTCCTTATTTTTGTAGAATTAATGATTATCCTTACCCCATGGGGGACGCAAATATAGTGAATTATTGACTTATGGAAAATAAAGAGCGACTGATTTTATCGGAAATCATGAATATGATGGCTTCGATCAGAAGCCAGCTTGAACTTCTTGACGCAAAGGTTGCAGAGCTTCAACTTGTTGCTGCACAGGAAGATGAAGATATGGCTCCGATAGATTTGGACCTTGATGGATTTGATGACCTTCCTTTCGATGATGTTCCTCAGCCCGAGGTTGAAGAACCGGTAGTTGAAGAATCACAGGCCGATGAACCTATGGTTGAAGATATTCCTGTGGTCGAAGAACCTGAGATTGAAGATCCGGTCGTAGATGAACCGGAGGTTGAGGATGAACCGGAGATTGAAGAAACAGTCGTGGAGGAGCAGGAAGAAGTTGTCGAAGCGGAACCGGTTGTCGAAGAAGAGGATGATGACGACCTTCCGATCTTTGCGGAGCCGGAACCTGTGGTTACCGTGATGGAACGCAAGTTGAAGCCGGCTGTAATCGATTCGATGACTGACAGGCAGGCATGGAGGACCGATATGCCGGGTTCGCAGGTAAAGGATATCAGAAGTGCAATTTCCCTGAATGACAGAATCCTGTTTATAAATATGCTCTTCGGACAGGATCCTATGGCGTTCCAGGACGCTTTGACAAAGATAAATCAGATGTCTACTCTGGACGAGGCAATCGAATATGTTGCTGCCGAGTGTCCGCAGTGGGATCTTGAATCAGAGACAGTATATCGTTTCATGATGGCGGTGCGCCGTAAGATCAGATAGGATGGCAGGCATATTATATATTGTTCCGACTCCGGTAGGAAATCTGGAGGATATGACATTCAGAGCTATCAGGGTGCTCAAGG
Source organism: Bacteroidales bacterium (assembly GCA_017555965.1). GTDB lineage: Bacteria > Bacteroidota > Bacteroidia > Bacteroidales > UBA932 > Cryptobacteroides. The sequence continues at coordinate 95,050 of JAFZFH010000090.1, read as the reverse complement.
AAGCAGATCTCATTCTTGCTGAAGATACCAGGACAAGTTCGGTACTGCTCAAGCATTACGAAATCAAGGGCCGTCTTGAATCCCATCATAAGTTCAACGAACACAAGACCGCCTCGATGATAAAGGAGCGTATCCTTTCGGGCTTGAACGTTGCCCTGATCAGTGATGCGGGTACGCCAGGAATATCAGATCCGGGTTTTCTTCTTGTAAGGACTTGTGCTCAGGAGGGAATAGAAGTGCAGACTCTTCCTGGAGCTACTGCCTTTGTTCCGGCTCTTGTTTCGTCAGGATATCCATGCGACCGTTTCTGCTTCGAGGGATTCCTTCCTCAGAAGAAGGGCAGGCAGACACGTCTGACAGAGCTGTCTGAGGAGACAAGGACCATGATATTCTATGAGTCTCCGTATCGTCTTGTCAAGACATTGGAGCAGTTTGCGGAGTTTTTCGGATCTGAAAGAGAGTGTTCTGTTGCCAGAGAAATCTCAAAGAAATTCGAAGAGCATAAGCGCGGCACCCTGGCAGAAGTGGCTGTCTGGTACAAGGAACATGAGCCTAAGGGCGAGATAGTGATTATCGTTGCAGGTGCTCCTGAGACTAAAAAAAAGAAAAAAGACTATAAAAACGGAAAAAACTGCGTCGAGGACGACGAATAATCTTGCATTTTCCGTCTTGACATCTACCTTTGCAAAAGGGATGAATCATAAGACAGATGTTTGTAATAAGCAGACATCTGTTTTTTTTATTCATCATGGAAGATTCAGAAAGAAAGAAGAAGTCGGGGCTGTCGGAGTCCTTCATTGTAGGTGTAATTGCCATAGTGTTCCTTGTTGTCGGATATCAGACAGCCCTTTTTATCCATCAGGCAGCAGTGATGAAGATCGCTGCAAACCGTGATAATCCTGATACGGTATATGTCTATGTTTCATCTCCTGAAGCCGGTTCTGTATCTGCTGATCCGCCTGTTCAGAAGGCAGTACGGAAGAATGCAGAGCATTCGCCAAGGGCTGAGGTGGTGAGGCAGAATATGCCGAGGAGGAATGCTGAGACATTCCGTTTCAATCCCAATACTGTCTCAGTCGAAGATCTGTGCCGTCTGGGTTTTTCTCTCAAGCAGGCTCAGTCCATAGATAACTACAGGAATAAAGGCGGCAGATTCAATCGTAAGGCGGATTTTGCAAAGTCATATGTAGTCGCTGAGACAGTATACCGCCGTCTGGAGCCATTTATCGACATCCCTCTGGTGGATCTTAATCTTGCGGATTCAGCTGCCTTTGATTCGCTGCCCGGTATCGGCGGATGGTTCGCATCGAAGATGGTGGAGCATCGGTCCGCTTTGGGAGGGTATTCCTACAAGGAACAGCTCATGGATATTTACCGCTTCGATCAGGAAAAGTACGATGCCTTGAGCGATCTGATAACTGTATCTGAGGATCATGTTATCCCATATCCCTTGTGGAGCCTACTTGCTGACTCTCTATGTAAACATCCTTATATCAATAATTTAGAGGTGGCTCGTGCTGTCGTTCTGTATCGCGAGACAACTCCTTCGGACCAGTGGTCAATCGACGGTCTGCGTAAGGCCGGAATCCTGTCTGAGGAAAATGCCGAGAAGCTCAAACGTTGTAATATAAAGTGAATATATGACAAAACTCCCGACTGTGGTGCAGCGGAGCATCTTCCTGATGCTTTTGCGTAGCGAGCCACGATCGGGAGTTTTGTGTTACTATCAGTCGTATCAGTCCTGAACGTTCTTGAGTGCTTCACGGATCTTAGCTTCGATTTCCTCGCAGAGCTCAATGTTGTCAGTGAGGAGGTTCTTGACTGCCTCTCTTCCCTGTGCGAGCTTGCTGTCTCCATAGCTGAACCACGATCCGCTCTTCTTGATGATGTCGTATTCAACTGCAAGGTCGATGACTTCTCCTACTCTTGAGATACCCTCGCCGTACACGATGTCAAATTCTGCCTTCTTGAAAGGCGGAGCCATCTTGTTCTTTACGATCTTGACCTTTGTACGGTTTCCGAGAGCCTCGTCACCGTCCTTGATCTGAGTGGTTCTGCGAACATCAACTCTGACAGATGCGTAGAACTTGAGTGCGTTACCACCTGTCGTCGTCTCAGGGTTTCCGAACATCACACCGATCTTGTCGCGCAGCTGGTTGATGAATATGCAGCATGTGTTTGTCTTGCTGATGTTTGCGGTAAGCTTCCTGAGAGCCTGGCTCATGAGTCTTGCCTGGAGTCCCATCTTTGCGTCTCCCATCTCACCCTCGATTTCAGCCTTTGGAGTAAGCGCTGCCACTGAGTCGATCACGATGATGTCGATTGCTCCTGAGCGTATCAGGTTGTCAGCGATTTCGAGAGCCTGCTCACCGTTGTCAGGCTGCGAGATGAGCAAAGTGTCAAGGTCTACTCCAAGATTCTTTGCATAGGTTCTGTCAAATGCATGCTCGGCATCGATGATGGCAGCGATGCCACCCTGTTTCTGTGCCTGAGCGATTGCGTGAATCGCCAGCGTTGTCTTACCGCTGGATTCCGGTCCATAGATCTCGATGACTCTTCCGCGTGGATATCCGCCAATGCCGAGTGCGGCATCAAGGGCAATGGAACCGCTCGGAATCACCGAAACTTCCCATTTAGGCTGATCTCCCAACTTCATGATCGTACCTTTACCGTAATCTTTCTCAATCTTGTCAATCGTCGCCTGCAATGCCTTGAGTTTCGCAGCATTGATACCGGTACCTTCCTGTACTTCTTCTTTAGCCATAAATGAATTAAAATTTAAAGATTAAATGTCTGCAGAACCTTTCTGCACGACCAAGCAAATATAATGAAAAACTTTCACGGAGGCAAAATTATTATGGTTTTGTGCCAAACTGTGGTACAATGAATAAATTTCTGTGCCACTATACGATAACCGATAAAAAATCGTTAATTTTGTATGTTAATTGAGTTTATACTGAGATGAAGATAAAACTGTTAGGAAAGAATCTTGAGGAGCTGAAGCAGCTGGTTTCTGAAGAGGGTCTGCCGGGTTTTACGGCCAAGCAGATCGCTCAGTGGTTGTACGTCAAGAAAGTGCGTACCATCGATGAGATGACGAACCTTTCCAAGGCTGCAAGAGAAAAGCTCTCGCAGAAGTATGAGGTGGGTGTGACTCCGTATGCAGGTCTGCAGATTTCTACAGACGGAACAAAGAAATATCTGTTCCCAGTGAAGTGTTCGCATAAGCGAGGCCTGAATCTCATCGTACCGGAGGAGGAGCTCGAGAGCGGAGCTGTCGAGGCTGTGATGATTCCTGATGATGACCGCGCAACACTGTGTGTCTCTTCTCAGTCAGGCTGCCGAATGGGATGTAAGTTCTGCATGACAGGACGTCAGGGATTCCACGGGCATATGACTGCCGCAGATATCATTTCTCAGTTTATCGCGGTGGACGAATCTGACCGTCTCACCAATGCCGTTTTCATGGGAATGGGAGAGCCTTTGGATAACTATGAAAACGTGATGCGTGCCATCGAGATCCTTACTGCGGACTGGGGTTTTGCATGGAGCCCTAAGAGAATTACCGTTTCAACCATCGGTGTCCTTCCTAACCTCAAGAGATTTCTTGACGAGTGCAAGTGCCATCTTGCAGTCAGCCTCCATAACCCATTCGGACCGGAGCGTCTTAGCGTGATGCCTGTGCAGGGCGCATGGCCGCTTCAGGATGTCATCGATCTGATCAAGCAGTATGATTTTACAGGCCAGAGGCGTGTGAGCTTCGAGTATACGATGTTTGCGGGCTTCAATGATTCAAAGGCACATGCGGATGCATTGATCAGGATGCTCAAGGGGCTCGAGTGCAGAATGAATCTCATCAGGTTCCATAAGATTCCTGACTTCCCATACGAAACTTCTGCCCCTGTAATCATAGAGAATTTCAAGCAGCGGCTCAATAATTGCGGTCTGATGACGACAGTTCGAGCTTCCCGTGGCGAGGATATCCTTGCGGCCTGCGGAATGCTTGCCGGTCAGCATAAGGAAAAGTAAAAAGGTGAACAGACTGATTTCATACATTCTTCTGATCTTCTGCCTGATTTCAGGCGGATGGGTTTCTGCGCGCGGTATAGATCCGAAGGCGGATGCTGAATCTGTTGCCAGAATGCAGAAGAGGATGGAAGAAATCAGACAGCATCGTCCTACAGTTGCATTGGTCTTGAGCGGCGGTGGTGCAAAGGGTGCGGCTCATGTCGGCGTGATCGAATATATCGAGGAACTCGGAATACCGGTAGATATGGTTCTGGGTACCAGCATGGGTGGACTGATCGGAGGCCTGTATGCTTTGGGATATACAGTGCCGGAGATGGATTCCCTTGTCAGGAACATGGACTGGAACTGGGTCTTGAGTGACCGCCTTTCGAGAGAATATGTGTCCTATGCGGATACGAAGTACAAGGAAAAGTATCTTCTGGCTATCCCATTCTATTATGAAAGGGATTACTACAACATGAAGGTCGCAGATGAGTATCGTTTCGATGACATCAGAAGATATGAGGCCCTTCATATCGGTGCGGACAATGAGAACGGTTCCGATTTTCTGAAGAAGAACCTTTTGGGAAGCCTTCCTTCAGGATATATATATGGCCAGAATGTAAGCAATCTCATAAGCTCACTTACAATCGGATATCAGGATTCGATTGATTTTCAGACTCTTCCCGTTCCGTATGCCTGCGTGGCTACGGATATGGTTTCCGGAAGGGCGAAGATCTGGCACAGCGGCAAGATGAATACGGCAATGCGTTCGACAATGTCCATTCCAGGAGTGTACGCTCCTGTCAGGACAGAGGGAATGGTGCTGGTCGATGGCGGAATGAGGGACAATTATCCTACGGCTCTTGCCCGTGAAATGGGTGCAGACATCATAATCGGTGTCGATCTTTCTCAGGGCAAGAAGTCATATACTCAGGTAAACAATATCGGTGACATCATCAGTCAGGGCATCGACATGCTGGCAAGGGATGTCTTCGAGAAGAATGTGGAGATTCCTGATGTGAAGATCAAACCTCATCTTCCGGAATATGGTATGATGAGCTTCAACAAGCAGGCTATCGATACCATCATCGTCCGTGGAAGACAGGCAGCTCAGGCGCAGGATTCTCTTCTTCGTGTCGTGGCTGCAAAGACTGCGGGAAAATACAAGGCTGAGAGCAGGCCGAAGGCCTTTGATTTCCATGCGGACTCGCTGAGGATAAGCGATGTTGAGATAAAAGGTGTGCTTCCGAAGGAAAAGGCGCTGCTCATGGACAGGATCGATCTGGAGCCTGGTCAGAAGATCAGCCGCGAGGGATTGGATGATATCGTTGCCAAGATATACGGAACCAACTGCTATGATTATGTGACATACGAGCTTCTGGGATCAGAGGAACCGTTCAGACTGGTAGTGAACTGCAAGAAGGGCCCTATCCATCAGCTTGGAATCGGAGTCAGAGCAGATACTGAAGAGATTGTGTCTGTCCTTATCAATCTTGGACTGAATGTGCATCGTCTTCATGGACATGCATTTGACTTTACCGGAAAGATCAGTGCAAATCCGTACCTGAAGGCAAACTGGTCGTATGATGTACCTGATTTTCCTACTATAAACGGTGCAGCATCGTTCAGATGGACGAATATGGGAATGCTCAACTTCGGATCCAACAATCTGAGCCTCAATTTCTTCAATGCCAGACAGGAGGTGTATCTGTCAAACATGAAATGGAGTTTTCTGGATGTCAAGGCTGGTCTGAGAAATGATGTCTTCAATATCCATGACATAAAGTCGTCTCAGGTAATCGAGGAGTATGACCTTACCCATCTGTCACATGATTTTGTGTCCTTGTTTGCTGAGGGACGTACAGATACCTTCAATGACGGCTATTTCCCGACAAAGGGAGTGAATGCCGGAGTTTCGTATTCGTGGATATTTGCCGGCCTGCCGACTAAGACAGACAGATTCCAGGTCATTCAGGCAGATGCAAAGGTAGTCGTTCCGGCAGGAGATTTCTTTGCCTTCATTCCGTCTGTGAACTGCAGGTTTCTTGTAGGAGATAAGATTCCGGTGGCATATTTCAATGCCATAGGAGGTTCACTCCCTGGACGATTTGTGGATCAGCAGATACCCTTCATTGGAGTCACGAACCTTGTGGCGATGGAAAATATAATGACTCTTTTCAGAACTGACTTCAGATTCAGATTAGCAAAGAACCATTATGTGACAGGAGTACTCAACTATGTCCGTGATTCGCCGGATTTCTTGAGTTATGGCAGGGGAAGAGGAAACTTCGGAGCAGGTCTGGAATATGCGTTTGATACCATCTTCGGTCCATTGTCAGCCAATGTGCATTGGTCTGAATTTACAGGAAAGGTAGGAGTGTATGTAAGTGCCGGATTTAATTTCTGATGTATGGACAAGGTTCTTGACAGATTGCGTAATTTATGTTCCAGGAGGGAATATTGCAGGTCAGACATCATGAAGAAGGCTCTGACGGCTCTGGATGGGGACAGGTCTGCAGCGGAGAAGGTTGTCGATACCCTTGTGAAGGAGAGATATATTGACGAACTTCGTTATGCTTCGGCTTTTGCAAGGGACAAGTCTTCTCTTTCAGGTTGGGGCGGAAAGAAGATAAGATATATGCTTGCGGCCAAGGGTGTGCCCGGGGATATCGTGGATGCAGCCATGGAGGAGATAGATTCTCCGAAGGCAAGGACAAGGCTCGAAAAGCTGCTGGAGAATAAACTTAAAGGCCTTAAGGATGATCCTCAATGCCGTATGAAGATGCTTCGTTTCGGATTGGGACGCGGTTATGGTTATGAAGAGGTCTCGGAGGTATTGAATGTTTTAATGAAAAGATAAATCAAAATATATGACAAACTATAGGAAACTTACATCAGCGGAGATCGGAATTCTCGAGGCACAGATGTGTAGTGCGGTGGATTGGAATCAGGTGGAAGTTGCAGAAGGCTTCTTGCCTGAAACTGTGCGCCATACGAGATTTTCTGGAAAGGTCAGACTGGGAGTCTTCAGTAAGGAGTTCTCTCTTCCTGGCGGTTTCAGAAAGCCTTCCGGCATCAGCTTTGCCACATTGCATAATGTTACGGTAGGTGACGATTGCTGTGTGGAGAATGTCAAGAACTATATAGCTAATTATGAGATCGGACAGGGAACGTTCATCGATAATGTGGATATTATCCTGACTGACGGTGTCAGCAGTTTCGGTAATGGTGTTGAGGTTTCTGTGTTGAGTGAGACCGGTGGCCGTGAGGTCATGATTTTCGACGGTCTGACCGCTCAGACAGCCTATATAATGGCGCTGTATCGTCACCGTCCGGAGATGGTTGCACGTCTGAGGAAGATGATAGGGGAGTATGTGGAGAAGGTGTCGTCGTCCATGGGTGTGATCGGCTCGAATGCCGTTATCGTCAATTCTGGTTATATCAAGAACGTGAAGGTCGGAGATTACTGTGGAATCGAGGGGGCATCGCGTCTGAAGAACGGTAGCATCAACAGCAATAAGGAGGCTCCTGTTCATGTCGGTGCCGGAGTGATCGGTGATGACTTCATCATCTCCAGCGGTTCCAATGTTGAGGATGGTGTGACGTTCTCGCGCTGTTTCATCGGACAGGCATGTCATCTGGGGCATAACTATTCTGCAACTGATTCCCTCTTCTTCAGCAACTGTCAGGGAGAGAACGGTGAGGCTTGTGCAATCTTTGCAGGTCCGTTTACTGTGACCCATCATAAGTCTACGCTTCTGATTGCGGGAATGTTCTCGTTCATGAATGCGGGTTCGGGATCGAATCAGAGTAATCATATGTACAAGTTGGGACCGATCCATCAGGGTACAATGGAAAGGGGCGCAAAGACAGCTTCGGATTCATATATTCTGTGGCCGGCCAAGGTTGGAGCGTTCTCTCTTGTGATGGGACGTCATATCAGCCATCAGGATACTTCGGACCTTCCTTTCTCATATCTCATCGAGCAGCAGAATACGACATTCATCATGCCGGGTGCAAACCTCAAGAGTGTCGGTACGATTCGTGATGCCAAGAAATGGCCGTTGCGAGACAAGAGGACAGATCCGAACCGTCTTGACCAGATAAACTATAACCTCTTGAGTCCGTACACAATCCAGAAGATGCTCAATGGTGTTGCCATTCTTAAGGAACTTCAGAGCCTTTCGGGTTCAAATTCGGAGACATTTACCTATCAGAGCGGTACGATAAAGAAGTCGTCGCTTATGAACGGTCTCAAGTATTATGGTCTCGCGATAGATAAGTTTCTCGGAAACTCGTTGATTACCAGGATTATGAATTCGAAGTTCGAGAATATCGGACAGCTTCGTGAGGCATTCGTTCCGAAATCTTCCTATGGAGACGGCGACTGGGCCGATCTGTCGGGTCTTATTGCTCCTAAGGCTGCCATAACCGTTCTTCTTGACGATATTCAGTCGGGAGTTGTCACTGATGTGGCTACTGTGAATGAGCGTTTTGCCCATATGCACCGTATGTATTATGATTATGAGTGGAGGTGGGCTTACAGGATCATCCAGGAGTATTATGGAATAAATTTCGCGACCGTGACTGCGGAGACGCTTGCGGGACTTGTAAACAGATGGAAGGAGTCTGTCGTGGGTCTTGACAAGATGATTTACGAGGATGCCCGCAAGGAGTTTTCTCTCAGCATGATGACCGGTTTCGGTGCTGATGGTGATGAGGCTCAGCGTAAGGAGGACTTCATGCAGGTGCGTGGTTCATTCTTTGAGTCAGATCCGTTCGTGACTTCAGTCAAGGAGCATATCCGCATCAAATCAGAGCTTGGAGATAAGGTGCTTTCAATTCTGAGCAATCTTTAATATACCGGCTGACCTCTGTCAGAAAACAATTATCCCCTTCCGGGAGGAAAGCATTTCCATAAGTTTTCAGCTTTCCGACGGAAGGGGATAATTGTTTATATTGCTGTGTCAGTGTTTCTTGTTAGAGTGACTTGAGGCATTCAGTAACGTTGTTCTCGATGCGTGCGAGGATGTCTGTGCCCTCTGCCTTCTCGAACTTCTCGCCTACGATGTTTTCGTAGAGTTCTACGTAACGGTCTGTGATGCCGTTCACGATGTCTTCAGTCATCTCAGGAACCTGCTGTCCGTCCTGACCCTGGAAGCCGTTTGCCATGAGCCACTCACGTACGAACTCCTTTGAAAGCTGTTTCTGCTTCTCTCCAGCAGCGAGACGCTCCTGGTAGCCTTCTGCGTAGAAGTAGCGTGATGAGTCTGGAGTGTGGATCTCGTCCATAAGGTAGATCTGTCCGTCTTTCTTTCCGAACTCGTACTTTGTATCCACGAGGATGAGGCCCATCTTTGCAGCGATCTCAGTTCCTCTCTGGAAGATTGCCTGTGTGTATGCTTCGAGCTGCTCGTAATCCTCCTTGCTTACGATACCCTGTGCGATGATCTCCTCTTTAGAGATGTCCTCATCGTGGCCTTCAGCTGCCTTTGTTGTAGGGGTGATGATAGGATGTGGGAACTTCTGGTTCTCTACCATTCCTTCAGGCATCTCCACGCCGCAGATTGTGCGCTTTCCTGCCTTGTACTCTCTCCATGCATGACCTGAAAGATAACCGCGGATGACCATTTCAACCTTGAACGGATCGCATTTGTGTCCTACTGTAACCATTGGGTCCGGAACTGCGATCTTCCAGTTAGGAAGGATGTCTGCAGTAGCGTCAAGGAACTTCGCAGCAATCTGGTTAAGAACCTGACCTTTGAAAGGAATACCTTTGGGAAGAACTACGTCAAATGCAGAGATACGGTCGGAAACCACCATTACAAGATACTCGTCGTTGATGCTGTAGACGTCACGAACCTTGCCTACATAGTGGCTTGTCTGACCTGGAAAATTGAAATTGGTCTTTACGATTGCTTCCATTTTATGTGTTATTTTTATTATTTGGCCGCAAAGATAATAATTTTATTCGTAGTCTGTCAGTTTAAGACGGTATTTATTGCTTCCGAAGTTCTGGAAAAACAGATTGCCTTCAAGCCCTGCCTCTGCCATTCCCGGTCTGATTGGAGTTCGTGTCCATGTCTGCGGGTCGATGGAAAAAAGCACGGGGGCTTTAGTGCCTTCATGTTCGAATCTAAGAGCCTTGTACACATTGCCTTCCGACCACTCAAGGTCCGCATAGCTCATGATGTCGTCCGGTCTGACGTCTTCGATGAATGCCTTCAGAACCTTTCCCATGCCTCCGTTTATGCGCAGCTGGGGAAGCGATGCATATCTGGTCCATTCGTATGAGCGGATTTCCTTGTCGCCCTTGGTCCATTTCCTGGCGTTGGAAAATGTTGCTACTGCTATCAGCATTCCCGGTACTATGGATGCCCGATCAGGTCGGGCATGACAAATAGTGTCAGTCATTCCCGTCTTGATCTCCGTCATTCTCGTCTTGACCGGGAATCCCGATGCCAGATGGCCTGTCTGCCTCTTCAGAAATATGCCGTACCGGTATCTGCATGCGGCGTAACCATATGAATGGTTGGCATCCAGAAATTCCTGTGCTGTTACCTTGTCTATTCTCCGTATCTCGCAGTTGCGTGCATATGCCTGACGGAAGATTTCAAGATGGGCCAGAAGTCTTGCCTGAGTCATGCTCTGCTGCGCCCTCCATCGGTCTTCAGTGATGATTATGGGATATTCTTTTTCGGAGCATCGGAAATACGCTTCGCTCAGAACACGTGCGGAATCTGCAGATGAGGCTGTTATTCCGATCGGAAGGATGATCTTTGTCTTCTTTCCGTCCGGAGTGTCTGTGCACAGAACTTCAGCCCCGTCACGTTTCTGACGCGAGGGTTCAAAGCCGTTTTTTGTAAGGAATTCTGCTATTTCGTCGATAAGCCTCATATCCTGCAAATATAAAATTGTTTTGCCGGATTATTGCTAATTTTGTGGAATCAAGGTTTGTGTGAATATGGACAATAATGAACTTCCTGGTATGGCACAGGACGGAATCCATGCCGGATTTCCCTCGCCTGCAACGGATTATATGACTCAGGCTATAGACCTGAACAGAGAACTGGTGAAGCATCCCGCCGCAACCTTCTATGGAAGGGTGGTCGGCGATTCCATGATCGACGCCGGTGTAGAGGAGGGAGACATCCTCGTGATTGACAGATCTCTCGATCCTCACGACGGGGATATGGCTGTATGTTTCGTGGATGGTGAATTTACGCTCAAGTATATGAGGTTCAAGGGTGATGCCTTGACTCTGGTGCCCGCAAATGAGAAATATCCTTCCATCGAGATAAAGGAAGGTGTTGACTTCAAGATGTGGGGAGTCGTGACTTATGTGATAAAGAAGGTCAGGTGATGTTTGCTCTTGTGGACTGCAACAATTTCTTCGTTTCATGCGAAAGGGTCTTCCGGCCTGAGCTGGAGGGCAAGCCGGTCGTTGTTCTTTCGAACAATGACGGTTGCATCGTGTCACGAAGCAATGAAAGCAAGGCCATGGGAATAAAGATGTCTACGCCGTTCTATCAGGTCAAGCATCTGGTGGATGAAGGAAAGCTTTTTGCCTTTTCTTCCAACTATGCGTTATATGGTGACCTGTCCTCCAGGGTGATGTCTCTGCTGGCAGATGCTGTTCCGAAGATAGAGATCTATTCGATAGATGAAGCCTTTCTGCATCTGGATGGGATCCCTCAGGAGCAGGTGCTGCAGCTGTGCCGGGATCTGGTGGATAAGGTCTTGAAATGGGTGGGAGTGCCTGTGAGCATCGGTGTGGCTCCGACAAAGACTCTTGCCAAGATTGCCAGCCATTTTGCCAAGAAATATAAGGGGTATAAAGGGGTCTGCATGATGGATACTGATGCGAAGCGCATCAAGGCCTTGGAACTTACTCCTATCGATGATGTCTGGGGCATAGGACGCAGGCTTTCTCCAAGGATGCTGGAAAAGGGAGTGCGCACTGCCCTTGATTTTGTGAACCGTCCACGCGAGTGGGTGGCATCGAACTTCAATCTGCCGGGAGTCCGTACCTGGGAAGAGCTTCGCGGACGTGTGTGTCATGAGGAGGAAAAGGAGGACAGGAGGCAGTCCATATGCACGTCGCGTTCATTTGCGGATATGATTGAAGATGAGCGCGAGCTTATGCTTAGAGTGTCTGATTTTGCCGCGATGTGTGCGTACAAGCTTCGTGAGGAACATTCTGCAGCATATGATGTGACGACATTTCTGTATACGAACCGTTTCCGTGAAGATCTGGAACAATATTTCCCTTCGGTGACGATAAGGCTGGATGTGGCAGCAAGCAGCGCTCAGGAAATCGTAGGGACTGCATTACGGGCATTCAGGACCATCTATAGGGCTGGGTACAAGTATAAGAAGGCGGGAGTGGTCGTCAGCAGGATTGTCCCTGACGACTCGATCCAGGCTTCTTTGTTTGACTTCGATCATGAACTTCGCAAGAAGCAGGACAAGCTGTCTCAAGTCATGGATGCTGTGAATTCTTCCGGTCAGGTGCTGCGCCTTGCAACCCAGCGTCCGGGACATTATGCGGAAGGAATCAGAAGTGATTTCCGTTCACGCCTGTACTCTACAATGTTGAGTGATATTATCGAAGTCAAATAGATGTTTTTATATTAAATTTATTATCTTTGTACGATTGCGTGGATAAATATAAATTAAAATATACATTTAGCTATGGTAAAAGTTAATCTTGGAGGCTGCAGCTCCTTTGTAAATGATGCAGACTATAAGGCTTATGTAGAGAAGTCTCTTGCCGCTCTTGAGGTTCTCGAGAACGAGACAGGTGCCGGAAATGATTTCCTTGGCTGGAAACATCTCCCTTCTGAAACTCTCAACAGCTCGCTCGTAGAAGAGTGTGAGGCTGTAAGAGATGCATGGGCAGCGAAGAATGTTGACCTTGTGATCGTTATCGGTATCGGAGGTTCATATCTTGGTGCAAAGTGCGCTATCGAGGCTCTTTCTCACCAGTTTGCAAAGCAGCTCAAGAACAAGGGCAATGCTCCTGAAATCGTATTCGCAGGTCAGAATCTTTCAGAGGAATACATGTGCGAGCTCATGGATCTCGTAAAGGAGAGAAATGCAGCTTGTGTGGTGATCTCTAAGTCCGGTACAACTACAGAGCCTGCAGTAGCGTTCCGTCTCGTAAAGAAATATCTCGAGGATACATACGGAAAGGCAGAGGCTGCAGAGCGTATCGTTGCAGTTACTGACAAGGCTCGCGGAGCCCTCAAGTCTCTTTCTACACAGGAAGGTTACAAGACATTCGTGATCGAGGATAATGTGGGCGGACGTTTCTCAGTCCTCACTCCGGTAGGAATCCTTCCTATCGTTCTCGCAGGATTTGATATGAGAGCAATGCTTCAGGGTGCTCTTGAGATGGAGGAGGCTTGCGCGAAGAAGTGCGAGTGCAATCCTGCAATCCAGTATGCGGCTATGCGTAATGCACTTTATGCTCAGGGCAAGAAGATCGAGATTCTTGTTGCTTACAACCCTAAGCTTACATTCCTTGGCGAGTGGTGGAAGCAGCTCTACGGTGAGTCAGAAGGAAAGAACGGTCTCGGAATTTTCCCTGCTTCAGTAAACTTCACAACTGACCTCCACTCTATGGGACAGTATATCCAGGACGGTGAGCGTACTCTTATGGAGACAGTTGTTTCTGTAGAGAAGAGCAGCCGCTCTATGCTCATCGAGAACGATCCTCAGAATCTTGACGGCCTTAACTTCCTTACAGGAAAGCATGTTGAGGAGTGCAACGCTATGGCAGAGCTCGGAACAAAGCTTGCTCATATCGACGGTGGCGTACCGCAGATTTCTCTTACTGTCGAGAGCGTGAATGAGTACAATCTCGGAGCTCTTTTCTACTTCTTCGAGAAGGCTTGCGGAATCAGCGGATATGTTCTTGGTGTGAATCCGTTCGATCAGCCAGGTGTTGAGGCTTACAAGAAGAATATGTTTGCTCTTCTCGGAAAGCCAGGCTACGAGGAGATGGCAGAAGCTCTCAAGGCAAGACTCTAAGCTTGAGGCAATGATAGAAAACGTCCGATGAAGTTCACTTCATCGGACGTTTTTTTATTTGAAAAATCTTATGATGTCAGCGACTATGAGGATAGGGGATGTCATCAGCAGGATGTAGATCCAGTCTTCTCCGGATAGAGGTGAGACATTGAATGCCGGACCTGCGAAAGTGACTATCAGGATCTGACCAAGAACGATTACCAGAGAGATCCATATGAATCCGGCACTGAATGATTCCTTTACCTTTGCAGGATTTCTGAACAGGTCGACGATATCCAGAATCAGACTCCTGTCTGTGCGATAATACTTCGCGTTGAAAAGGTTCCAGAACTGCAGGATTACGAACGTTGAGAAGAATATTCCAAGTTCGGTTCCGCTCAGATGTGTCTTGGTGTGGGACATGTCCATGAAGCCTGTGATATAAAGTTTCAATGAATCAGCAGTCAGCAGTTCTCTTACACTGGTGATGTCGGTATGCCATAGAAGCTGCCACAGGCCAGTCAGCAGAACAAAGAACAATGCTCCTGTTCCAACAATGCGTCCGAGCATAGGTCTTGTCACGATGTGGCTGTCCCATTTTCTTGGATTTTCGTTGAGGACCTTCCTGTCTGCAGGTAAAGACGACAGTGCCATCGCTGCAAATGTATCCATGATGAGGTTGACCCATAGCATTTGAGTGACTGTAAGAGGGGAGTCCATGCCTATGAATGAACCCAGAAGGACGATAAGGCAGGCGCACAGGTTGATTGTCATCTGGAAGATGATGAAGCGCTGGATGTTGCGGTACAGCGACCTTCCCCACATTATGGCCTTGTTGATGCTTGCGAACGAGTTGTCAATGATCGTGATGTCGCTGGCTTCCTTTGCTCTGGATGTGCCGTCTCCCATAGAGAGGCCTACATGTGCCTTGCTCAAGGCAGGAGCATCATTGGTGCCGTCTCCGGTAACTGCGACCACATGTCTGCAGGCCTGCAGCAGACGGACAAGTCTGGCCTTGTCTTCCGGACGGGCTCTGGAAATGATTCTGAAGTCCGGGTCGGATACGAGTTTCATTGCCTCCTCCTCGCTGAGTGCTGCGAATTCCGGACCGGTCATCAGCTGGTTCGGTTCATTCAGTCGTATGAGACCGATCTGTCTGCCGATCTCATTTGCAGTTCCTGGAGTATCTCCAGTGACAATTATGACTCTTACTCCGGCTTTGTCCTTACATGTCTCAATGGCTTCCTTGACGTCGTCTCTTATCGGGTCAGCAATGCCGACTACTCCCAGGAATATGAGTTCCGATTTTTCAGTCTCAGTAATCTTCTGACATGCGAATCCAAGTGTCCTCATCGCTTTTGACTGATAGCCTGCGAGAGTCTCGTGTACATGAGCCTCAGTCTGCCCTGCAGCAATTCCGCTGCACATTCCCAATACGATTTCAGGAGCCCCCTTGACGAATCTGATCCTGTTTCCGTCCTTGCCGCTGACAATCGTCTGCATGTATTTGTTCTCTGTGGAAAATGGCAGCTGTTCTACGATTTTCGCTGAATTTCTGTATGCGGCATAGTCTGACCCGTTGTCACTCAGCCATTTAAGGAGGGCGACTTCTGTCGGATTACCGATGGTCACTATGCTGCCGTCTGCTTCCTTGAATACCTCAGCAGTAGAATTGACCGCCATGTTACGCTTTACAAGCTCGAGTTCTTCTTCGCCGCCATAGATGTCATTCTCCATGACCGTCATCTGGTTCTTGGTGAGAGTTCCTGTCTTGTCTGTACAGATGACTGTTGCCGCTCCCATAGTCTCGCATGCATGAAGCTTGCGGACCAGGTTGTTCTCCTTGAGCATCTTCCTCATGCTCAATGCAAGGCTGACTGTGACGCTCATAGGAAGTCCCTCCGGTACGGCAACAACGATCAGAGTGACTGCAATCATGATTGAGGCAAGGATGAACTCAGCGATCTCTATGAAGTTGGCTCCGTCCGAAAAGCCTCCGTTTACTGCATAAAAGGCGATTCTGCCGACAATGATCAGAGTGGCTATGATGAAGCTGGCTGTGGATATGGCTTTTCCCAACTGTGCCAGCTGGCGGTTGAGAGGGGTTTCTTCCTCATCACCCTCATGGATGATTGCGACACCTTTACCCTCCTCTGTATCCATGCCGGTTGCGCTTACGCGGTAAATGGCAGTTCCCTCTATTACAGTAGAGCCTCTGAGCAGAAAATTGGAAGGATATGTTGCGTCTTCATCAAAATCTGTCTCAACTGCTGTCTTTCCAGCATATGGTTCTCCTGTGAATATCGATTCGTCTACCATCAGGGATGTGGATTCGATAAGGTAGCCGTCTGCAGGAATCTCATCTCCACCTTCAAGCTTGACGATGTCTTCTGCAACGATATCCTGCTTTCTCAATTCCATGAGATGGGGACTGCTGTTTCTGTCCTTTTTTCTGAAGACCTTGACGGGACGTGAATCCTTGACCTTGTTCAGGATTTCGAACTCCTTGTCCGCCTTCATCTCGAATACGAAGCCGACTCCGGTTGCAAGCAGCAGGGCAGCCATGATTCCGGCAGGTTCGATGAATATGGACATGCCCTTGGCCATACAGATGCTTTCATATACGGCTACAATGATGGAGAAGAGGAATACGATCAGTAATACTATGATGATGGGGTCCTTGAATTTTGTCAGATACAACTTCCACCATGGATCCTTCTCCGGAGGAGGGATTATGTTCTTTCCTATACCTTTTATGACTGCGTCAGAATCATTGGACAGGCAGGAGCTGAGATATGTTTTTTTCTTGGACATCTGCAATGCTTTATTTCGTCGGCGAAGATATCCAATAATCATGAAAAAAATGATAAAAATCTTATCTTTGTATTGTAACTTTACATGTTCTGAAAAATAAAGGAAGATGGCAGAAGAAGGAAAGATCATAGTCAGGAAGGCCAAGGTGAATAACCTTAAGGATGTAACTGTTGAGATTCCGCGAGGTAAGTTCGTGGTAATTACAGGTATATCCGGTTCCGGCAAATCATCCCTTGCGTTCGATACTCTTTTTGCTGAGGGACAGAGAAGATTTGCGGAGAGTCTGTCTTCTTATGCCAGACAGTTCCTGGGACGTATGTCAAAACCCGATGTGGAACTGATCGAAGGTATCCCGCCTGCGATAGCGATAGAGCAGAAGGTCAATACCCGCAATCCTCGTTCTACAATCGCTACAAGCACAGAAATATATGACTATCTGCGTATGATATTCGCCCGCATCGGCCGTACTTATTCTCCTGTGACCGGTGAGGAGGTGAAGTGTCATACTGTCAACGATGTGATGGAGTATATATTCAGTTCCGATGAGTCTGCAGTGTATGTTCTTGCAGATCTCGACTGGGACAGAAGGGATGACAAGGTAGAACTCATGCTTCAGCTGAAGGAAGAGGGGTATTCCCGCCTTTTTTCAGACAGGGCATACCGTATTGAGGACGTCATGAAGATGGCTCAGACAGGAGAATATCCGTCGCAGATGTATCTTCTTGTCGACAGATTAAGGGTCCCTGCCATGGAGGAGGATCTCAGGACCAGACTTCATTCTTCGATAGAGTCGGCGTTCGACAAAGGTAACGGTTCGATGCTTGTCAGGAAGGAATTTGCGGATTCCGGAAAGGTAGAGATAAAGAACTTCATAAACAGGTTCGAGGCGGATGGAATCGAGTTTGCCAAGCCTGACGAATATCTTTTCAGCTTCAACAGCCCTCTGGGAGCCTGTCCGGTATGCGGCGGTCTCGGTCAGATCATCGGTATAAGTGAAGATCTGGTGGTTCCGGATAAGAGCAAGACCATCTATGACGGTGCAATTGCCTGCTGGAGAGGAGATAAGATGGGATGGTTCAAGGACCAGCTCGTGCGTAATTCCTCAAGATACGGCATCCCTATTTTTGAACCATACTGCAATCTCAGCCAGGAGGTCAAGGACATCATTTGGAAGGGACGTATAGGAATGACTGAAGAGGATTCCATCATCGGTCTCAACGAGTTCTTCAGATGGGTGGAGTCAAACAGATATAAGGTTCAGTACAAATACATGCTCAGCCGTTATTCCGGAAGGACGGTATGTCAGGATTGCGGCGGCAGCAGACTCCGCAAGGAGGCCCTTTTTGTAAAGGTCGGAGGCAAGACAATCCATGAACTTCTCTGCATGAATGTTGAGCAGCTTCTGGAATTCTTTGAGAATATCCAGATAACTGACTGGGAATACAAGGTGGCAGCTAAAGCAATAGAGGAAATCGTTTCACGACTGAAATATATTCTCGATGTCGGACTCGGATACCTTACATTGAACCGTGCATCGAACACACTTTCCGGAGGAGAAAGCCAGCGAATCAACCTGGTGACTGCTTTGGGAAGTTCTCTTGTGGGTTCCCTTTATATTCTGGATGAGCCGAGCATCGGACTTCATTCCAGAGATACAGCAAGACTGATCGAAGTGCTCAAGCGTCTTCGCGATATAGGCAATACTGTGGTCGTCGTAGAGCATGACGAAGACATCATGAGGGCGGCAGATCTGCTGATAGATATAGGCCCTAAGGCTGGAGTATATGGCGGAGAGGTTGTCTATCAAGGCCGTATAGATGGCCCGAAGTGTGAAGAAGAGCGTTCAAAGTCCTTGACCCTCCAATATCTTGGCGGAGACAGGGCAAGGTATACAAGACCAAAACGTTCGTGGAACTATACGGTCAATGTTGATGGTGCTATGGAGCATAACCTCAAGGATATAAACGTGAAGTTCCCGTTAGGAGTACTTACTGTTGTGACAGGTGTCAGCGGCAGCGGAAAGTCCTCACTGGTGGGAGATATCCTGTATCCTGCTGTATATCGCCATCTGAATCAGGCCGGTGCAGCTCCAGGAACCTTCAGAGGCCTTTCAGGAAATCTGGACCGCATCACACAGATAGAATATGTGGACCAGAACCCTATCGGAAAAAGTTCCCGTTCAAATGCAGTGACATACCTTAAGGTATATGATGATATAAGGAAACTTCTGTCAGAACAGCAATATGCCAAGATGAACGGCTTCACGCCTTCTCATTTCTCGTTCAATATTGACGGAGGACGCTGTCCGGAATGTCAGGGAGAAGGCTTCGTCAAGATTGGAATGCAGTTCATGGCTGATGTGTCCATGGTGTGCGAATCCTGTGGAGGACGAAGGTTCAAGCCGGATATTCTGGAGGTACGATATAAGGAGAAGAACATTGATGATATCCTCAATATGAGCGTTGATGAAGCCATCTCGTTCTTCGGCTCTCAGGAAAATCCTGTTGCTCAGAGAATTGCGGAGAGGCTTCAGCCATTGGTTGATGTCGGTCTGTCGTATATCAAGCTGGGTCAGAGCAGCAGTACCTTGTCAGGCGGCGAGAGCCAGAGAGTCAAGCTTGCATACTTCCTTTCAATGAGCGGAGAGACCGGATCTAAATCCAAGCCTCAGAGAATACTCTTCATTTTTGACGAACCTACTACGGGTCTCCATTTCTATGATGTGGAGAAGCTTCTGAAGTCGTTCGATGCTCTTCTTGCAAAGGGACACACAATAGTAGTCGTCGAGCATAATCCTGATGTGATCCGTGCAGCTGATTGGGTCATTGACTTGGGTCCTGAGGCAGGTGATGGCGGAGGAAATCTTGTTTTTGCCGGCACTCCTGAAGATCTTGCCAAGTGTGAAGGCTCTCATACAGCAAAGTATATCCTTTAAGGATTTACGCAGACCAGCACCATGCCGCTTCTGTTTATAGGAGCTCCGGCAGTCATGTAGACGATTCCGACTCCAGGCTTCCTGAGATATAAGGTCACCCCGTGGTGATCTTCGTCTATCATGTAGTCGTATATACCGCGCTGTCTGTCGTATTCCAATTCTTCCATGCCGGGATCAAACGGGGATGTCTTCGGGTAGCATTCGCACCACACTCGTAAGGTATCTCCGACATGACCTTCGACGTAATCTCCGGGATGCATTGTGAATATGGGCGTTGACGGACCTATTCCACTTTTGTCGACTCTCCATCCATCTCCCGAAAGTCCGTCATTTTCGGGGAGTATGGTCATGTGATAATGGGAATTTCTTTCTATATCAAGGTTGTCTGCGTTCTCTCCAAGATAGAAACGGTAAATCAGAGGACTGTCGTAACTGATCAGCTCAGAAGACCTGTAGTCAATTGTCATTTCTACAAATGACGCTGTTTCCATCTGCCCGTCCTCCATATCACGAGTTCTGTTTCCATGCATGTTTTCCAACATATATAGAGAAACCTCTCCGCTCATTCTGTCCTGACCGTAAACGTTCAATGCATTACACTGATCCTCAGTTAGTTCAAAACCGTTTTCAAAAACATCGTCTGACGACTGAGCTTTGGAGGGGCCGAAAATTGAGACCCTTCTCGGATAATTGCCGATTCTTACATTTCTGACCAGCATCGTCACACCCTCATCAAGCCTGCATCTGTCGATCCTTATGCTGACCTTAGCGGCCATTCGTGCCAGTTCCAGCCTGAATACACTTCCATGGTCCGCTGTCAGACCAGATGCATATGCACTCATAGGGATTCCTGTCATGTAGCTGTCTTTTTCATGAAGTTCAAACGTCATTTCCTCAAGATCCTTCATGCTTTCCGGCTTTATCGGTCTTCCCATGTTGGCTATGGCACAGACAGAATATTCGCGTCCCTTGACTAGTGAAATCTCTTCCTCAAGATCCTCCGGACCGTAAATCCTATCCTTCCAGATGGCCTCCTCCATCAGCCCGTTTTCGAATATCAGTATGTTGATATCATTGACTCTATCTTCGTCTGGTATGACAGCTTTTGTCGAATATCCCGGACATCCGACGACGATCCTGACTCTTCTGTCAGAGACGTCTGCAGAACCCTCGATCTGTGCACATCCACACATGAACAGAATCATGCAGCATATCAGTATACTATGACATGTTCGTCCTTTTCCTTCCATTGTCTTATTTTCATGAGTACTTCCGCAGTTTCTGTCTCCATGACCTCATCTGGATTGGAAGTACCCTTTCTTTTTATGGTTATATCATAAATGTATCTGCAGTTCCTGTGTATTCCAGGGTTTTCCGTTCCGTCATTTCTGTTAATGTCGATAGGCCACCAGAATCTCTCTCCGTCTATTGTGCCTTCTATCACCAACCTTGTGAAGGGGGTTCCCGGCCCTTCTTTCGCGCTGGTGTTAGGATAACATATGAAGCTCATTCCGACACGGGAGATTTCAGTGCTGATATACGTTTCCATGTTTTGACAGATAAGGTCAGGCTCCTTGAATCCGGCTATGTCGTCATGGTCGGCTCTGCCTGCATTCACAATGCTCAATGGGACGATGTCCCCATCTGCAGTAATGCTGCAGCTGCTGTTTACATTTATAAGATATACCTGTACATCTTCTATCATCCTGCCTTCGTAGGGCTTTCCGGTAAAGTCACATCTGATTGACTGTAATATGATCTCAGAGGCAATTCTACGCATCTGAACGGGATGTGTCTCATCACTTCCTGCTGTGAGCCGTACTTCTCCAGTAGAGCATAAATGTTCCCTTCTCTCATCCTTCAGCTCTATGTATATTCCATCCAATCCTTCTCTAGAATTTATTTCCGCCCAGTCATATCTCGTCCTTTGTCCGTCGGAACATATGAATACATTCTTTTCACCGCTTTGAGATCTCAAAAAGATTTCTTGGGAGGCGTTGTTTTCTATATGCTGATATGTGTCAAGATGTCCCGGATCTTCACAGTTGAAAATGAATACGTCAAGCGGGTGTGATTCTCGGAATTGGCCTGAAATCCTCATCATGACTGTCTGTTCTGTCTGACAGGAAAACAGCGCCGGGAGAAGGAGCAAGGTCGTGCTAGTGCTCAGAACGAGCTTGTGAGTTGTGTGAAATGTTTGAAATGATAAGAAATTGTGAAAGAAATCTGTTGAAATCAAGCCCTTCTCCCGGCATCCGTTTTTTCGTGATATATTCATTTTTACATAGTTTCTAACGTCCATTGTATCCCTATATGAAGCCCACGTCCTGTCGGGGCCTTATCTTGAAATGATGATATGATGTCCGTTTCATATGATATGTTCATCCTTAATCCTTTCCAGACCGGTATGCAGTAGCCTGCCCCTACAATACAATCGGTCTTTCCGTCGCCTATACGCTTTATGCCGGCTGTCATATAAGTTCCTGTAAATACATTGCCCGGCCAATATTGAAATGTCAAGGAATGACTGCCTGTCATCTGTATCTCTGTCTGCGTATGAGAAAATTCCGATCTGTGCTCTTCCTCCTCCTGACTTTCTTCATCCTTGAGAAGACTTAAGTCAATTGATGACATCCATGAAGCTGACCAACTTTCTGTGAATCCATAGCTGGCGGATATATTTAGCGACTTTGACCTGATAATGCCTGTAAGATCAATTCCTGCTGCGGCTTTATGCTGTGCTGCGGCGCATTCTCCTATAAGCAGGACGAATATGACGGTCAATATGCTCTTCATCGTTTTTGTGCAAAGCTATGACCGCTGCTGCGATTCATCATCAGATCATAAAAAACATTCATCAGATTTTTCTTTTTTTATGATGCAAAAATTTATTTTACCATCATAAAATTTATTTCAGCCTCTCTTTTATGGTATCTGACGGCACTTTTTTATGATTTTTGATAAAAACATTCTATATTTGATAGATATCAATCGAACAGAGTTATGGGAGTATCCGACTTTTTCAGGAGGTTCACAACGAAGAACCATCATTATCTGCCTGTATTCGCTCAGCAGGCTACATATCTGTTGCATGCCTCATCTGCATTATGTGAGATGACAGAAACAATGGATCCGGCTATGTGGAGAAAGAAGGAAAAGGAAATCAAGGCATGTGAAGTGCAGGGAGATGCTCTGCTTACCGAGCTGAATGAGCAGCTTTATGAAGTTCTGGCAAGGAAGATAAAGAGAAGTGATATCCAGTCTGTCGCCATGAATATCGATGACTTCCTGGATAACATCAATGATTCGGCAAAGTCTATTCCGCTGTATATGCCAAAGAGAATAGATCCTCAGATCGTGGATCTGGCACAATATATCAATTCGGCAGCTGATTCGATAAAGAAGCTTATGCAGCTTTTCGGCGACCTGAAGAAGAATTATGCAAAGATTGCAGTTCAGTGCGAGCGTATCACTGAACTTGAGCATGCTGCAGATGATACATTTGCAGAATATATCGGATACATCTTTACCCATGAGACCGATCCTATCGAGCTCATGAAATATAAGAATATTGCAGAGGCTTTCGAAGCAGCTACAGATGCTGCAAAGAGAGTGTCAGATGGCGTACGAAAGATTATAATGCGTTATCAGGACTAGGATCATTTATTCCTCTTCATGCTCCAGCGTTTATGTGACCAGAGCCACATCTGCGGTTGAGCGATGATGTCCTTTTCCAGCATGCGCATGTACTGCCTGCTATATGAGAATGCTTCACCTTCTATCGGTTCAATCTGGTGGAAGGTGATTTCGTAATATCCTCGTTTTACGCACTTTACACTTCCATAGATGAAATGTGCGTCAAGTTTGCGCCCCATGGCTTCACCTCCGGTGATGATAGGGGTGTCCTGGTTCAGGAAAGTCATCCATTCCGGTTCGGGCTTACGTGGAGGACGCTGGTCTGAAATGAGACCGACGAGCGGGTGCTTGCCTTCCCTCATGAGGGTCAGAATTGTTCTGACAGCCTGCTTCTGAGGAATGCCGATGGAATTGAATCTGCTTCGAAGACGATATATGAGCTTGTCCATCACCTTGTTTGAAAGGGGATGGTATATCTGATATGCGGTGATGCTCGGGTCCATCCACATGGTGATGGATATTATATACTCCCAATTGCACTGGTGCCCCAGATATACGAAGAAAGGACGTCCGTCGCCGCGCAATTCCTCAATAAGTTCGCTGTTTGTGAAACGCATGCGCTTGCGCATTTCGTCGTCGGAAATATGCAGCAGCTTGACGGTCTCCATGACATAGTCACAGAAATGTCTGTAGAACTTCCTTTCTATATCGATGATCTCCTTTTCCGATTTTTCCGGGAACGAATTGACAAGATTGCTGTGTACGACCTTACGCCTGTACCTTATTACATAATATATGAGGGGGTATATGAGGTCGCTAAGAAGATAGAGTACCCAGTAGGGCCAGATCGCTATGGCTTTGAGTGCGAATGTCAGTAAAGCAAGCTGTATCTTTTCTTTCATCAGATCTGTCAGTTGATAGGTAATTTCAATTGCCGGAAGCACAAAATTACTGTTTTTGGACCAAATCACAAATTGTCACTTGTAAATTTGTTTATTTGTCGCCCTTATATTAATTTTGTTGAAATGGGTCTGTACAGCATTGTATTTGTGATTTCAGCAGATTCTTAAGGCTTTAAATAAATGAAGATCAATATGAAGAAGATTTGTGCACTGACAATGGTGCGTAATGACGACTTCTATCTCCGCAAGTGGGTGGAGTACTATGGTGCTCAGATAGGACGTGAGAATTTGAGAGTGTATCTGGATGGTAAGGATCAGGTGGTGCCTGATTGGTGTCAGGGAGTCGCTGTTACTGCTGTCGATAAGATCCCCGGACAGGTCGTGGAAGCGGAGAAGGGACGTCTTGATTTTCTTTCAAGCCGTGCTGCGGAACTCCTTCAGGAGTATGATCTGGTCATCGGTGTGGA
This sequence comes from Bacteroidales bacterium, assembly GCA_017555965.1. GTDB lineage: Bacteria > Bacteroidota > Bacteroidia > Bacteroidales > UBA932 > Cryptobacteroides. The sequence continues at coordinate 70,271 of JAFZFH010000090.1, read as the reverse complement.
TGCAGATGAGATCCTGATCGTGGATCCGAAACTCGGCATGACATTGCCGGAGTATCTGAGCAAGGCTGATTTCGATGTATCCATTTCAGGTCTTGGAGTGGATGTCGGACAGCATACAGAAGAGGAAGGTGATATCACTTCTGACGATACATTCCTTAATCAGCGTCATTATGCACGACTTTCGACGCGTTATACCAAACCTTGTGTGATCGCGAAGCCTGTAAAGTGGGGCAGAGGCTTCCACCGTATCAAAGGACATAATTTCCATATCGGCAAGGATCTTTTTCTTTTCCATTTCGGCTATTTCGACCTCGGACGCATCAAGGCCCGATTTGAGGATCCTTCGCGTCGTGCCGCTGGCTGGACAAAGCATCTGGAGAGAAGGTCAAAGACAATCAGACAGGTGACTGAAGGCAGACCTAAGGATTGGGACAGGACGACAAGGTTTGCCCGAGTTTTGCAGACTGTATGCCGCCCTCCATACGCCTGGAACAAGCCGGCAATGATGGAGATGGTTCTTATCGTGAGGATTCCTGAACGTTTTAGAAATATTGTCTGAGTATGGGCAAAGGTGTCGGACCGATAGATGTGGTGATTACCTGGGTGGATGGAGATGATCTGGCCCATAGGAGGAAGAGACGCAGTTATGCTTCTGCGGACGAACTGGATAACGATGATGTGGGAGGTGAGATCCGCTACAGGAGCGTAGGTGAAATTCGCTACTGTGTGGCATCTATCCTCAGGTTCGCTTCCTTCGTTCGCAAGATATTCATCGTAACTGACGGCCAGGACCCTCAGCTGGGTGATTTCATTTCAAGGAACTTTCCAGGCAGGAATTATAAAATAGAGATCGTCGATCATAAGACTATATTCGAAGGATATGAGTCGTGCCTGCCTGTATTCAATTCTCTGGCGATCGAGACCATGCTCTGGCGTATTCCTGGTCTTTCGGACAGGTTCATATATATGAACGATGACGTCATGTTTGCAGCTGAGGTGAAACCGGAGGATTTCTTCGTAGGAGACAGCCTCGTATGTTATGCTTCCAGAATGAGCTGGCATTTCGCGGCCTTCTTACGCAGGGCAAAGCATATCGGAAGATCCCATAAGATATTCGGTTTCAAGGACAGCATGCTCAATGCGGCAGATCTGCTGGGCAGACATGGTACATTCCTTCTGCTTGATCATACACCTCATACATACCTTCGTGATGTGATGGAAGGTTATTTTGCGTCTCATCCGGCTGCGATATTGCGCAATACCTCACATCGTTTCAGAGACTCCTCTCAGTATAATCCCCAGGAGTTAGGCTATCTTCTGGCCGAATCTCAGGGTAGAGCACTGATAAGAAGCTGCAAGGGAAATTATCTGTATGCCTATCCGCGCAATAAGAAGAATTATATAGACTGCAAGATAAGGGAATTTGATGCACATCCTGATGCCAAGTTCCTGTGTATAAATTCAATAAGTAATGCTGAGCCGCAGGATGTAGATAAGGTCATAGCATGGCTGGAAAAGCGACTTGGCGTTACAACAGATTGATACCGCTATGCTCTTCATCATTAATCCGATTTCAGGAACCGGTAGCAGATCCCAGGTAGCTTCACATCTGGAATCTTCCGGTTATAAAGTGGTGTACACGCAATATCCCGGACATGCAGAGGTGATTGCAAGACAGGCTTCCGAACGTACGATTGTTGCGGTAGGAGGTGACGGTACTGTGAATGAGGTCGCAAGAGGCATCTATGACACTGGCAAGACCCTTGGAATCATACCTTGTGGAAGTGGAGACGGCCTCGCGCTGCATCTGGGAATCAGCAGAAGGTTTGATAAGGCGCTGGATACTGTACTTTGTGGTGAAATCCATCCATTGGATGCAGGTATGATAAACGGCAGGATGTTCTTTTCCGTATGTGGAGTGGGATTTGATGCCCTGGTGAGCGAGAAGTTTGCAAAGTCCTCCAAGCGTGGACTTCTGAGTTATGTAGAACTCGGAATGGAAATCTGGAGAGAATTCCAGCCTGAGAAATATCAGATTACAATAGATGACAAGACATGGGAGAACCATGCGGCGTTGATTACGGTTGGCAATTCAAGCCAATGGGGTAATGGTGCCAAGATCGCTCCTCTGGCAGACAGCAGCGACGGGCAATTGGACGTGACGATTGCTGATATGTTCACAAGTATTGAGATGCCGGCTCTTGCATGCCTGCTCATGACAGGATATCTTGATATAAGTCATCGTATACATTGTTATCGTGGAAAGCATATCAGGATTTCAAGAAAGTCCGGAGGACCAGCCCATGCTGATGGTGACTGGTTCGAAGCCGGAACCGAGATTGATATCAGAGTAATACCAGGAGCATTGAACGTTATGGTACCCAAAAGCGAATGAACATGAGAAATACACTTAAATATATAGGAAACGTCATCTGGAACATATTCCTTGTATATATATGCTACATACTTTGTAGGGTAATCTTCACCCTGGATAATTGGGATTCTTTCAACTACCTGACAATAAGTGACTTCCTGAGGCTTTGCCGAGGAGGTCTTCTGTTTGATACGGCCGCGATAGCGTATTCGAACATCCTTTATGTGCTTATGGTGTTCTTCCCATTGCATCTGAAGGAATGTAACGGATATCGAAAAGCTGTCAAATGTATATTCGTAGCGGTGAATATGCTGATGCTTGCTATGAATCTAGTTGATTCCGGCTATTTCCCTTTTTCAAATCAGCGTACGACAACCACTATCTTCACTCAATTCGCCAATGAAGACAATCTCGCCGGAATCCTTTTTATCGAGGCACTCAGAAGCTGGTATCTTATCGTGGCATTTGTCGTAATGGCATTTGTGCTCTGGCGTTTCTATCGTGCACCGCAGTATGAAAAAGGTGGTCGTGTCGGATATTATTTTATTTCGATCGTGGCATTGGCTCTGTTCGGCTTTGCATCATTTGTCGGAATACGCGGTGGTGTCGGCAAGGCGATCCGTCCTATAACCCTAAGCAATGCAAATCATTTTACAAAACGTCCGGCAGAGGCTTCAATCGTGCTTAATTCGCCGTTCTCCTTTATAAGGACAATCGGTAATGAACATTTTATTGTTCCTTCATATTTTGATGATCGTGAGCATATGCAGTCTATGTACAATCCGCTTCATACTCCTGACGGCACCGAAGATTTTACTCCTATGAATGTGGTACAGATCATTCTTGAGAGCAATTCGATGGAGTATTATGGCAGAGGTTTCACGCCTTTCCTGGATTCGCTGATGACTGAAAGTCTGACATATGTACATTCATTCGCAAACGGCAGGATCAGTATAGATGCTATGGCTTCTGTTCTGAGCAGTATTCCGCGTATCGGGGAGTCGTTCATTCTGACTCCATCCGCGTTGAATCCGTTGTCAAGTGCAGCAGGAGAACTGGGCAGGAACAAGGGCTATCACACAGCATTCTTTCACGGTGCTCAAGAGAACTCCATGGGATTCAAGGCGTATAGCCAGTCTGTGGGCTATCAGGAATATTATGGGCGTGAAAGTTATGGCAATGATGCGGATTTCGACGGACATTGGTCAATATGGGATGAAGAGTTCCTTCAGTTTTATGCACAGAAGATGAACACTTTCCCTCAGCCATTCGCTACAGCCGTATTTACAGCGACTTCACATCACCCGTATGTGATACCAGAACGATATAATGATGTCTTCGTCGAGGGTGCGCTACCGATACATAAATGTGTGGAATATCTGGATATGTCAGTAAGAAGGTTCTTTGAGACAGCAGCAGCAATGCCTTGGTTCGAGAATACGCTATTTGTCATATGTGCAGATCATACCAATATTGTCGAGCTTCCGGAATATGGCACTGAAGCAGGACGTTATATGGTGCCGATAATGTTTTATAAACCAGATGGCAGCCTGAAGGCCAGGAAGGATGGTACAATGCAGCAGATCGATATAATGCCTACGATACTGGGACTCCTTGACTATGATCTTCCTTACGTGGCATTCGGCAATGATCTGACGAGTACGGATCCGGATCAATCGTTTGCGGTCGGATGCAATAATGGAGTCTTCCAACTGTTCAAGGACGGGTATTTACTACAGTTCGACGGCGAACATGTCGTAGGCCTGTATGATTATGTCACTGATAAGATGCTTCAGGATAATCTTATCGGTAAGACTGAATGTATTGAGAATCTGGAACTCCTGAAATCAGTAATACAGCAATATATGGAGAGGATGACTGCTAAGGATGCCTTGAGAGCATATTGATAGTCGATGTCATATTAAAGATTAGAGACTGACTCGGATGAGCCAGTCTCTCTTTTATATTTATGCACCGAAGTTATCATAGAGAATGTTCTCTGGTGGTACTCCGAGTGAGTCGAGGAGGTTTACAACCGCGCCGACCATCATAGGAGGTCCACACATGAGGTAGAGACAATCCTCTGGTGCCTCATGCTGCTTGAGGTAAGTCTCGAACATCACGTTGTGTACGAAACCTGCAACATATGGTACGCCAGCTGCATCTGCCTCTGGATCCGGTCTGTCAAGTGCAAGGTTGAACTTGAAGTTAGGGAACTCCTTCTCGATTGCATGATAGTCATCAAGGTAGAATGCCTCCTTGAGTGCACGTGCGCCGTAGAAGAAGTTAACCTTGCGGTTAGTCTTCTCTGTGTGGAAGAGATGCATGATGTGGCTACGCATAGGCGCCATGCCTGCACCACCACCGACGAAGATAAGCTCCTGATCTGCTGAGAGATCCTTTGGAAGGAAGAACTCACCGTAAGGACCTGACATTGTGATCTTGTCGCCTGGCTTGAGAGAGTAGATGTATGAAGAACAGATACCTGGATTTACATCAACCCACTTGCCTGCAGCTCTGTCGAATGGAGGAGTTGCGATACGTACGTTGAGCTTGATGATGTCGCCCTCTGCAGGGTAGCAAGCCATTGAATAAGCACGTACTGTTGGAGTAGGGTTGACCATCTTGAGTGTTCTGAGACCCATCTTCTCCCAATCCTCCTGGTACTGCTCATCTACATCGATGTCCTTGTAATCTACTGTTACAGCAGGTACGTCGATCTGGATGTATCCACCAGACTGGAAGTTAAGGTGCTCTCCCTCAGGAAGCTTTACTACGAACTCCTTGATGAAGGTTGCAACGTTGTGGTTTGAAACGACCTCGCATTCCCACTTCTTCACGCTGAGTGCTGAAGCAGGTACCTCGATAGACATATCCTCCTTGATCTTAACCTGGCAACCGAGACGCCACTTAGCAGCGATCTGCTTACGGTTGAAGAAACCTACCTCAGTAGGGAGGATCTCTCCACCACCTTCAGTTACACGGCACTTGCACTGTCCGCAAGCACCCTTACCACCACAAGCTGATGGGAGGAAAATCTTCTGTTCTGCGAGTGTTGAGAGAAGATTGCCGCCAGGAGTCACCTCCACGATCTTACTTCCCTCGTTGATATTGATCTTTACAGTTCCTGAAGGTGTCAACTTCGTCTTGATGAAGAGGAGAAGCGCAACCAGGATGAGTGTGACGATCACGAAGACGATCACAGCAAGAATAATTGTTGTCTTAAGCATAACTTATCCTCCTTTTTTAAAGCTGAATACCCATGAATGTCATGAATGCGATACCCATGAGACCTACAGTGATGAATGTGATACCGAGACCCTTGAGTCCTGCAGGTACGTGTGAATATGCGAGCTTCTCACGGATAGCAGCAAGGGCTACGATAGCGAGCCACCAGCCGATACCAGAACCGAGTGCATATACAACAGGCTCACCGATGCTTACGAAATCCTTCTCCTGCATGAAGAGTGAACCACCGAGGATCGCACAGTTAACGGCGATGAGTGGAAGGAAGATTCCGAGCTGTGAGTAAAGTGCAGGCGAGAACTTCTCTACAACCATCTCTACGATCTGAACGATTGCTGCGATGACAGCGATGAAGATGATGAAGCTGAGGAAGCTGAGGTCGAGCGACTCGAACTTAGGGTTGAGCCACGCAAGTGCACCAGCCTTGAGAACATACTCGTTGAGGAGGTAGTTCACAGGAAGAGTGATGAGGAGCACTGCGATGACTGCGATACCGAGTCCGTTTGCAGTCTTTACATTCTTTGATACCGCCAGGTATGAACACATACCGAGGAAGTAGGCGAATATCATATTGTCGATGAAGATCGACTTTACAAATAAGCTAATATAATCTGCCATTTTCTTTCAAGGTTAAGTGTTATTTTTCCTGAAGGTCCTTCTGAATTGTTCTCTGTACCCAGATGATGCATCCGAGGAGGATGAGCGCCATAGGAGGGAGAATCATGAGACCGTTGTTAACGTATCCGAAATCGTATACTGCCTGTGGGATTACCTGGAATCCGAAGAGTGTACCGCTACCGAGGAGCTCACGGAAGAAAGCCACGATAACGAGGATCATTGCATATCCCACACCGTTTCCAAGACCGTCGATGAGTGATGCAAATGGCTTGTTACCAAGTGCGAACGCCTCGATACGTCCCATTACGATACAGTTTGTAATGATGAGACCGATGTAAACTGAGAGGGTCTTGCTTACGCTGTATGCATATGCCTTGAGCACCTGGTCCACGAGGATTACCATCATCGCAACAACAACGAGCTGAACGATGATACGGATTCTGTTAGGAATAGTGTTTCTCAAGAGCGAGCAGATAAGGCTTGAAAGTCCAGTTACGATGATAACTGAAAGACCCATCACGAATGCTCCTTTCAACTGTACTGTAACCGCAAGTGAAGAGCAGATACCGAGCACAAGGACAGAAATAGGGTTGCCCTTGAAGATCGGATTCAAAAATGTTTCCTTAAAGTCAAAATTTGCCATTTTTATTCCTCCACTGTGTTATCTGATTCAACTTCTTCGCAATCTGAACAGTCTGAGCACTTATGGCCGTGACCTTCACCCTTATGAGCATGGCCTTCGCCCTCATGACCGCAACCTGAGCAGTCAGCGCAGTCATGGCCACATGATGCTGCGTTCTTTGCGAAATAGTTCTGATAGAAACCGAACCACTGGTTGAGTGTCTTTCCAAGAGCCTGGCAAGTGATTGTCGCACCTGAAATTGCGTCAACACCGTTCTTCTCTGTCTTTCTGTTAGCTGGCTTTGCAACCTCGAAGAGGACAGCACCTTCGCCTACCTGCTGGCCGATGAATGCCTCAGCGAATGATGGCTCGTCAGCGATCTTTGCTCCGAGACCAGGAGTCTCACCCTTGTGGTCGAAGCGTACTGCCTTGATTGTCTTGAGGTCACCCTCGAGACCTACATAACCCCAGATGGGACCCCAGAGACCTGCACCGTAGCAAGGAACAACTGTGATTCCGTTCTTGAAGATATAAACCGGGAGAGCCTTCTCCTCGGCGATTGTCTGTCTCTTGAGTGCAGAGTTGTCATATACTTCGCATGAAGTAATGTCAAGCTCGCCAACCTTGTTACCGTCGATGTCCACAAGGATAGCAGCTTCGATTTCCTGCTGATATGTTGCGAGGATGTCTTCGCCCTGTACAGTTGCTGCAGTAAGGATCTGACCGATAGTGTCCTTCTTTACGTTAGCATCCTGAGTGGGCTTGAGGAACATTGCCGCGAAGGCAAGAACCGCAGCGACTATCACAACGAGGATAATCGAATATATGACTGTATATGTATTACTGTTTGTATTCATACCTTATATATATTAAGCGATTTTTACCTTCTTTGCCTTTCTCTTGATTGAGCCCTCGATCACATAGTGGTCGATAAGTGGTGCAAATGTGTTCATGAGAAGGATTGCAAGCATCATTCCCTCTGGGTAACCAGGGTTCCAGAGACGTACTGTAACTGCGAGAGCACCTACGAGGAATCCGTAGATCCACTTGCCGCACTCTGTCTGAGCTGAAGTTACAGGGTCAGTCGCCATGAATACTGTTCCGAAGAGGAAACCACCCATTACGAGCTGATAGTAACCAGGAAGGTCGGTCGCGCCTACGGCGTATCCGAGGTATCCGATTACAAGACCTCCGACTACAGATGACGCCATGATCTTCCAGCTTGCTACGCCTGTCCATATAAGGAGGGCGGCACCGAGGAGGATAGCGATCACTGAAGTCTCACCTACAGAACCAGGAACTGTACCGAGTACCATGTCCATGAACTGTGGCTCGAGGTTAGCGAGTGTTGGGTTGGCGAGTGGAGTTGCACCTGAAACGCCGTCAACAAGGCCGTTACCGCACTGGAATGCAGTACCCTCTGCCATGTAACGTGTCATACCACCTGTCCATACAGTGTCTCCTGACATCTTGCTAGGATAAGAGAAGAAGAGGAAAGCACGTGTGAGGAGTGCAGGGTTCCATATGTTCATACCTGTACCACCGAAGATCTCCTTGCCGATGATCACTGCGAATGCAACTGCGATAGCGAGCATCCAGAGCGGAACGTCAACAGGGACGATGAGAGGAATGAGCATACCTGAAACAAGGTAACCCTCGTTAACTTCGTGTCCCTGGAGCTGAGCCGAAACGAACTCGATTCCAAGACCTACGAGATATGCTACAATATAAAGTGGAAGTACCTTTACGAGACCGTAAAGTACGATATTCCAGAAGCCCCAGTCGAGGCCGAATGCGAGGCTGTGCTGATAACCTGTGTTCCAGATACCGAAAAGCATTGCAGGAACAAGGGCAAGTACAACCATGATCATGACTCTCTTCAAGTCGACGCAGTCCCTTACGTGTGCACCCTTCTTGGTCACAGTGTTAGGAACGAAGAGGAATGTCTCAAAAGCGTCGAATGTAGAATGAAGGAATCCGAGCTTGCCGCCTTTCTCGAAAGTCGGCTTGATCTTATCTACTAAATTTCTTAATCCGTTCATAATTCTGAGCTTTAGCACATTTCTTTCAACATGAGAGCGATACCGTCAGTGATGATCTGCTGGATGTAGATCTTGGACGGACATACATATTCGCAAAGTGCGAGGTCCTCTTCGAGAACTTCATAGATACCGAACTTCTCCATCTTGTCGATGTCGTTTGCAAGACATGCCTTGAGGAGATATACAGGATAGAGGTCCATAGGAAGAACCTTTCCGTATGTGTCGTTTACCACAAATGCACGTGGACCTCCGTGGAGGTTTGTATCCATGTCGTACTTCTTGTTAGGTGTAAGCCAGGAGAAGTATGTGCGTGATGCACTGAACTGGCTTGTTCTGAATGGTTTTGCCCATCCGAAGAGCTCGTACTTGTTTCCTTCCTCGAGGATTGTAACCTGATTGTCAGCGAAACCGAGGTAACCCTCTGCTCCTACGTTTGTACCTGTGAGCACGTCACCGCTTACGAAACGGAGGTTTTCTGCTGATGCATAGAAGTCCTTGAGTTCCTTCATTGAAATACCAGGGTATCCCTCTACGTATGCAGGGTTCTCCGCCTTAGGACCGGTAACCGCAATCTTTCTGCGTACGTCGTACTTTCCTGTGTTGAAGAGCTTACCGATCGCAGCGAGCATGAGGAGAGATACTGTCCATACTGTCTCACCCTTGCGGATTGGAGAAATGTGATGGATCTGAACTCCTACATTACCTGCAGGATGCTTTCCTGTGAAGGTGTGCTGGATCACGTTCTCAAGCTTGTGGAAAGGAGTGCCTGAATAGTTCTCTGAGTTAAGTGAGAGGTGTACTCCTCCGTCAGTGAGCTTGCCGAGAGCGTTGATCGCTGTCTGGATGTGCTCGAAATCAGCGCCAAGAGCGTACTCGAGGTTAGCTGCGAGAGGAGCTGTTGTGAATGCTGAAACGAAAATTGCCTTTGGCTTAGACTCAGGGTTTGCTACGATTCCGTAAGGTCTCTGAGTGAGTGCAGGCCAGAGACCTGACTCGAGGAGAGCTGTCTTGATCTGCTCTGCAGACATATCAGCTACCTTCTTTACTCCGAAATCAACATACTCCTGTGTCTCATCCGCCTTGATGCGGACCTCAAGCAACTTTCTCTTTTCGCCTCTTACAACCTCTGCTACTGTACCGCTTACCGGTGAAGCAAAGAGGATGTTCTGAGACATCTTGTCAGCCAATACAGGTGTACCTGCGAGGACCTTGTCACCTTCCCTTACCAGAAGCTTCGGTACGAGACCACGGAAATCGGTAGGTTTTACGGCCACAACGTCAGGAACAATCACCTTCTTGGTGGTCTGGGCCGCTACTCCGCTGATAGGGAGGTCAAGACCCTTTTTCAAATAGATGTTGTTTGACATTATATAAACTGTTTTGAGTATAGATTCAAAATGCGCCCGCGAAGATACGAATTTTTTTGTAATTTTGCGTCATTATTTAACGTCTATTATGGAGAATAAGAACAGTACTATTTTAGAGGGGCTGAACAGTGAGCAGAGTGCCGCTGTCGGTTGTGTGGACGGGCCGGTGCTTATAGTTGCTGGTGCGGGGTCTGGAAAGACGAGAGTGTTGACGAGCAGGATAGCTTATATCCTTGAGCAGAAGGAACTTGACCCATCAAGAATCCTTGCTCTGACCTTTACGAAGAAGGCTGCTTCGGAAATGAAGGAGAGAATTGCGCTTATGGTAGGCGAGAGGAAGGCAAGAAGGCTTTATATGGGTACCTTCCATTCCGTATTCATCCGTTTTCTTCGTGAGTTTTCAGAATCTCTGGGCTATCCGAATACATTCACTATCTATGATGCCGGTGATTCTGTCAGCGCGATAAAGGCATGTCTGAAGGAACTTCAGCTTGATGAAAAGGTGTATAAGCCGAAGGATGTGCTTTCGAGAATATCGATGGCCAAGAATAACCTTGTGACTGCAGATGCGTACAGGAGAAATCCGAATGTACTTCAGAATGATGCTTCCGCAAAGAAGCCGAGAATATGTGACATCTATCAGCTTTATGCTCAGAAATGCAAGCAGGCCGGTGTGATGGATTTTGATGATATTCTCCTGAATATGAATGTCTTGCTTCGTGATAATCCTGCGGCTATGGAGTCCATTGCAGGCAGATTTGACTATATCATGGTTGATGAGTATCAGGATACGAACTTAGCACAGTATCTTATTCTCAAGAAGCTCAGCCAGTTTCATCATAACCTTTGTGTGGTAGGAGATGATTCTCAGTCCATCTACGCTTTCCGCGGTGCCAAGATTGAAAATATCCTGAACTTCAAGAAGGACTACCCTGACCATCATATTTTCCGTCTTGAGCAGAATTACCGGTCTACAAGAGTGATTGTGGATGCTGCGAATTCGGTTATCGAGCGAAATTCCGCAAGGATTCCGAAGAACTGTTATTCGATGGGTGCGGAGGGAGAAAGAATTAAGCTTATCCAGGCTTATACTGAGCAGGAAGAGGCTCTTTTGATTGCTTCGTCGATACTTTCAAGAATTCAATCGGAACGTGCAGAATATCAGGATTTTGCGATTTTGTACAGAACTAATGCCCAGTCCCGTGCTCTTGAGGAGGCCCTCAGACGCAGGAATCTGCCGTATATGATCTATTCCGGCAATTCATTCTTCGAAAGAGCGGAGGTCAAGGATATGATGGCTTATTTCAAGCTCGTGGTCAATGTGAATGATGACGAGTCCTTCAAGAGGATTGTAAACAAGCCGGCAAGAGGAATCGGAGATACGTCTCTGTCCGCACTTATTGCTGCTGCTTCAAAACATGGACTACCGCTTTTTAAAGCAGCATATCTTGATGGTCTTGAGGAATTTGGGCTGAAGGCTGCTGCTGTTAAGAAAATCAGAGAGTTCTGTGATGTGATTGCGAAATTGTGTGTGCGTTCCAATACGGAGGATGCCTATCGTATTGCAACGGATATCGCCAAGGATTCCGGGCTCTATCTCTTCTATAAGAGCGATACAAGCATAGAGGGACAGTCAAGGACTGCCAATGTGGAGGAACTTCTGAACGGTGTGAAACTCTATATTGAGGAAAAACATGGTGAATATGTGGAGGATCTTCAGGTTGAGGGACAGATAAATGATGGTGCGGATTTGTCTGAATCGGATCTCCCGATTGTGACGCTCGGCGATTATCTTGAAAATGCGTCATTGCTCAGTGCTGTCGATGTCAGCGATGAGGAAAGCTCTAACAAGATTGCATTGATGACGGTCCATTCTTCAAAAGGACTGGAGTTTCCTTATGTGTTTGTGGCCGGTATGGAGGAAAACATCTTTCCTTCCGGTGGCTTCATGGCGTCTGAGAGTGAGATCGAAGAGGAGCGTCGTCTGTTCTATGTGGCGATGACTCGAGCAAAGAAGGTTCTTCAGTTGTCGTTCGCATCTACAAGAACTAGAAATGGCAAGCATGAGTCAAATTCGCCTAGCCGTTTTGTGAAGGAAGTCGATCCGAAATATGTGATGAATCCTCTTGTTGCGGAGAGAGATGAGAATGATTCTAAAGAGTCCACTTTCGGCAGTTGGGGGCAGCGTCCATCGGCAAAGACGAAATTTGGAGGTGGCGGATATTCCTATGGAAATTCAGGGGCAGTCAAGACGGAGCGTCCGTCTGCTCCGGTCAGAAAGGCGGATCCTGTTCCGGTACGTAGGCCGCAGGTCGTTCCGAAGAGGACGTCAGATGTAGAATTTGAGCCGACTCCGATCCTTCAGCTTAAGGCTGGGCAAAGAATCGAGCACAATAGGTTTGGATTTGGTAACATACTCGAGATAACAGGTGCAGTTCCTGATCTGAAGGCAAAAATAGCCTTTGATGAGCATGGGGAGAAGATATTACTCTTAAAATATGCAAAGATTCGTGTAGTTTAATTTGTTAAATTGGTAAAGTTATTTAACTTTGTCACGAAGTTTTTCATAGTTTAAGTTTAGGTTAAGTAGCGGGGCGGTCGCAGTGGGTGCGATTGCCTCGTGAATTTTTTTATATGGACTATGTGTTTCAGATTTGATAGGAATTCTTCCAAAAGTGATAATCTGTTCATAAGTAAAAACTCTGATATACGCCTTAAAAAACATAAAAATCATACATAAAAAATCTGCATTTCTTCTTTTTCTGTTTTTGAATCCGTTTGTGTTTTTCCTCTTTTATATTTGCTTTTGTTGCGATGTTGCAACGATTAAAGAATGAGGAGAAAGATTATGAAAAAGTTTTGGATTCTTCTGGCATGTGTCTCATGTCAGATGTTGGGAGTTCCGGATGTTGCGTCCGATCAAGGTGAATTACGTGTCTCGTTTATGGATGACTGTCCGACCAGGGTTCAGGAAGATGTTCCGGATACCAGTGATTTTCTGCTGACCATATCAGGTCCTGATGGTGAGGTTATATATGATGGTCCATATGGAGCGTCACCGGAATCAATGATGGTCGATGCAGGCAGTTATACTGTGTTTGCCAGATCTTCGGATTTCGCCAAGCCAGCCTTTGCTTCTCCTCAGTATGGCGATGAACAGGTTGTTGTGGTACCGTCAGGAGGTGTGGCAGATGTAAAGCTCACTTGTGTTCAGCTCAATGCCGGTATCCGTTTGAAGATCGATAAGTCTTTTCTTGATAACTGTCCGAATGCTGCTTTGTTTCTTAAGTCTTCTGCAGGAAAACTGATGTACAGCTACACGGAAAAGCGTATTGCCTACTTTTCTCCCGGAACTGTGTCGCTTATGATGAGTGATGACGGTGCCGACAAGATTCTTCTTTCGAGGGAACTTCAGGCGAGGACGGTGTTGGAGTTGTCTGTCAGTGCGTCTGGCAAATCGCATAATCCTTCGGAAGAAAGTGTGACCATAGCGATTGATACATCCCGTGTGTGGAATCAGGAGTCTTATGTCATCGGAGGTTCTGGTTCATCCTCGGGTAAAGGACATAGTGTTTCCGATGCATTTACTGTCTCGCAGGCTCTTGCTTCCTTGGGTGAGGAAGATGTATGGGTGTGCGGATATATTGTCGGTGGTGACCTCACTTCGTCTTCTGCATCTTTTGATGTCCCTTTCACTTCCAGGACAAATCTTCTTCTGGGGCCACGTTCTTCCACTTCTTCCAGGTCATCCTGTATCGCTGTAAGTCTCCCGTCCGGTTCTGTACGTGATGATGTCAATCTTGTGGACAATCAGAATCTTCTAGGGAGGAAGATCTGTATAAAGGGGGATCTGGTGGAGGCTTACTATGGTATGCCTGGACTGAAAAATGTTACGGATTATGAGTTGATGTAACGTTTCAGATATCCATTGTTACAATTTGTAACTTTTTTTTAAAAGGCCATGTATGTTTTTGGGTTGTAAGTCCCGTCAGAATAAGTATCTTTGCAGGTTGGAAAAATCATAACAAAATCAATATTGATGAAAAATAATCTTAAACTGATTCTGACGACTTTCCTGCTTGCCGTCGCTGGTATCGCACTTTCCGCACAGACGACTGTCAAGGTCAGCGGAGTGGTGACTTCTGCTGAGGATGGCTTGCCGATGATGGGAGTTGGAGTTGTTGCTGGTCCCGGAAATGGTGTAATAACCTCTCTTGATGGAGATTACATCATTGAAGTCGCTCCTGGAACAGAGCTCATATTCTCAAGCATCGGTTATACGGATGAGAAAGTCGTAGTGCCTTCTGTGGCAGAGTTTACTCATAACGTCGTCATGCAGCCTGAAAACCTCAAGCTGGATGATGTAGTCGTTATCGCTTATGGAGTAAGGAAGAAGGGTACTGTTGCCGGCTCTGTTTCGACTGTGAAGTCCGACAAGTTGGAAAGTACTCCTACAGCGGCTTTTGACCAGGCTCTTCAGGGACAGGTTGCCGGACTTACTGTGTTGTCAAATTCCGGTGAGCCAAGTGCTTCCGCATCCATGACTATCCGTGGTACAAACTCCATCAACTCCGGAACAGCCCCTCTCTATATCCTGGATGGTGTGGAGATTTCGGCATCTGACTTCAATACCATCAATCCGGCAGATATCGAGAGCATGTCAGTTCTCAAGGATGCTTCTTCGACATCCATCTACGGTGCGCGTGCAGCAAACGGTGTGATTGTGATCACAACAAAGCGTGGCCGCAATATGGACAGACCTAACGTGAACTACCGTATGCAGATGGGATGGTCGGCGATGGCCCATGGAAACTGGGATCTCATGAATACAGCGGAGCGTATACAGTATGAGAAGGAAATCGGAATGACTGCAGGTCAGAACTACAATTACCTTTCAACGATCGATGTGAACTGGATGGATGTTGTGTTCAATGACTCAGCTCTCCTTCAGAGCCATGAACTTTCGATTGCAGGTGCTACCGAGACTACCAACTATTACCTTTCAGGTGCATACTACGATCAGGACGGTATTGCTCCAGGTTCTCAGTTCACACGTTATTCGATGCGCTTCAACTTTGAGCAGCAGATGTCAGATGTCCTCAAGATGGGAACAAATACCATGTTCAACTATCAGGATATCCAGCAGGCTGACGAAGGTGCATACGCGTTGGTGACTCCTATTTCCGCTTCCCGATTCATGCTTCCTTACTGGAATCCGTACAAGGCTGACGGATCGTTGGCTTCTGTAAATGACGGTTCATGGAAGGGACAGGGACAGAACCCTCTCGAATGGCTTGAGAACAATCCTGTAACATACAAGAAGTACAAGGTATTCTCAACTGTCTTCGCTGACTTCAATCTTTACAGAAACCTTACATTCAGGACTCAGTTCGGTCTTGACTTCAATCATACTACCGGCTTCAGCCAGTCTTTCCCAAGCTATGCTCCTAATATGGGAGAGGGTTCTGCTGCAAGAAGCTCTACTGACGGAATGAACCTTCAGTGGACCAATACCCTCAACTATCGTTTTGATATCGACAATGTACATGATTTCAACTTCCTTCTCGGACACGAGTGGCAGGATTATCATTACGAGAGATTCAGTGTGGGTACAAAGGGTCAGACTAATGACAAGCTGACAGATATCTCTACAGGTACAAGAGCAAACTCATGGGATTCTATGTCAACATCAGACTATTCGCGAGTGTCGTTCTTCGGACGTGCAGAATACAACTTTGCAGACAAGTACTACGCAGAGGCATCCCTCAGAACAGATGGTTCGTCACGTTTCGGAAAGGATAACCGTTGGGGTCTGTTCGGTGCTGTCGGATTCATGTGGAACATGAGGAACGAGGACTTCATGGCCGGATCACGCGAATGGCTTACAAATGGTCAGGTTTCGTTCAGTTCAGGTACTTCAGGAAACTCTGAAATCCCTAACTATGAGCACCTTGCCCTTATTTCCGGTGGTGCTGACTATGCAGGAGATTCTGGTGTAGCCCCAGTTCAGCCAGGTAATGAGAAACTTACATGGGAAAATACATGGACAACAAACCTCGGTCTTCATTTCGGCTTCTGGAGCAGACTCAATGCGGATCTCGAGCTTTATGCAAAGAGGACAACAGACATGCTTATGTCAGTTCCTCTTTCATACGCACAGTCTAATGGTTACGGATACAAGTGGGACAACGTCGGGGCTATGGTGAACCTGGGTGCCGAACTCAATGTGAACGCCACAGTAATGACGGTCGGCGACTTCATGTGGAATCTTAATGCAAATGTCGGATATAACCACAACGAGATCGTAGAGCTCTATAACGGAGTAACAGAGTATGAGCGTTCGAATACCAGCACAAAGCTTGTGGTAGGTCGTCCTCTCGGAGAATTCTACATCAACCGTTATGCTGGTGTAAATCCTGCAAACGGTGATGCTCTCTGGTATGACAAGGACGGAAATATCACTAATGAGCTTCGTGATGAGGATAAGGTGATGATAGGTAAGACATATCATGCTCCTTGGCAGGGTGGTTTCGGTACAACTCTTTCATGGAAGGGTCTCAGCCTTGCCGCTCAGTTCAGCTGGGTAGCTGACCGTTATATGATCAATAATGACCGTTACTTCGATGAGTCAAACGGACGTTTTGCTTCATATAATCAGTCTCGCAGACTTCTTAACCGCTGGAAGCAGCCGGGTGACATTACAGATATCCCACGTCACGGTGTATATACTGAGTTCGACAGCAGACTTCTTGAGGATGCATCATTCCTCCGTCTGAAAAACCTCATGCTGTCTTACTCCCTTCCATCAGATCTTCTCAGGAAGACCAGAGCGATCAGGGGGCTCAGAATTTATGCTCAGGCTCAGAACCTCCTGACATTCACTAACTTCTCTGGCCTTGATCCGGAGGGTACAAGCAACCTTTATGCTGCTCAGTATCCTATGTCACGCCAGTTTACATTCGGTCTGGACCTGATGTTCTAATGCTACGGAAAATGATGAAGAATACATATAATATATTATTAAGGGCGGCAGCGGTGATAGCCGTTGCCATCGGAATGACTTCCTGCCTGGACAAACTCCCTGGCGATGCCATCCCGGAGTCCGAAGGAATGAAGACCTTCAATGATGCAGAGCAGACACTCACTGGTATATACTCGGCATTGATGAATGGCGGACTCTACAGCGGATACCTTACTCTCCTTCCTGATATTCAGGCGGATATGGTACAGGCTGTTCAGGGTAATTCAAATACATACGGAACTCTCTGGCAGTGGGATATCCGTCCTACAAACTCAGAGATCGAGGCTGTTTACGGAAGTCTTTATGCAGTAATCGGACGATGCAACTTCTATCTTGATCAGGTGGAGGCTCTCAAAGCATCCTTTACAGATGATGAGAGCATCACTTATCTTGATTATTACACTGGTGAGGTATATTGTGCAAGAGCATTGGCTTATTCCGAGCTGATCAAATGCTTCTGTAAGGCGTACACTCCTGAAACTGCAGTTGAGCCTGAGGGAGGTATTGCCATCGACAGCACATACTTCGGTCCTAAGCCCCTCAAGCGATCGACATTGAAGGAGTCATACGAGTTCGTCATCCGTGACCTTGTGAAGGCCGAGACTCTTCTTGAGGATGCTGAATACGGATACAGTTCTCCATATCTCACACATGCTTCTGCGAATGCTATCCACGCAAGGACAGCGCTTTACATGCAGGATTGGGATACTGCAATCGAGTATTCGACAAAGCTTATCGAGGATAATGCATATGCACTTTCTACAGCTGCATCGTATACTTCCGGTGTAAGCCCTATTACAGGTCAGTCAAAGGTATACAGCTATGTCGATTACATGTGGACAAATGACCTTTCCACTGAAGTGATATGGATGGTTGACTATACCATCACATCATATGGTGGAGCTTTGGGTCAGGTATTCCTCAATTTCAACAATGACTATGTATATTTCTATCCGGACTATGTCCCTGCTCAGTGGGTACTTGACCTCTATACTTCAGGTGACGCGAGATACAGCGCATACTTCACCAATCTTCAGACCGGATATGCTCATGCGTTGAAATATCCATTGCTTACTAAATATTTCGGTAATGAGTCGTTCATCGCGAACATCATCTACCATGTAAGCAAACCAAAACCGCTTCGTCTTGCAGAGCAGTATCTCATCCGCGCAGAGGCTTACTGTGAAAAGGGACAGTACGCAAAGGCTTCAGCAGACCTCACTACGCTTAATGATGCCAGAGGAGGAAAGGCAGCCGGTCTGTCAGCTTCAAACTGGAAGGAAGTTATTTCAGATGAGAGAGTGAAGGAACTTTATATGGAAGGCTTCCGTCTCCATGACCTCAAGCGCTGGAATATGGGATTTGAGCGTACTCACCAGGCATATGCAC
The DNA here is from genome assembly GCA_017555965.1 of Bacteroidales bacterium. Classification (GTDB taxonomy): domain Bacteria; phylum Bacteroidota; class Bacteroidia; order Bacteroidales; family UBA932; genus Cryptobacteroides. Next base: position 51,592 of record JAFZFH010000090.1, on the reverse strand, counting down.
AGCCAGAAGGCAGCACAAAGAAGATTGAGGCCGGTGATTACCGTTTCGTATGGCCTATTCCGCAGAACGATATCGAGGCTCCTGGTTCGGAAATCATTCAGAACAAGGGTTACGCATCAAAATAAAGCATTGATATATGAAGCAGATTTTGAAATATATTACACTTGCTTTCGTGGCTGTAGCGTTAGCGTCTTCATGTCATGAAAGGTATGTGACATATTCAGATGCAGAGTATGTCATGTTTGCAGACACTTTGGCAACTTATCCTGTACAGAAGGATGTCGAGTGGTTCAACATACCGGTCGTATCTACAGTCGTACGTGATTATGACCGTACTTTCGGAGTGGAAGTGATCGATAAGGGTAACAACGCAATCGAGAACAGACATTTCCGTCTTCAGTCTAACACAGTGACCATCAAGGCCGGAGAGACCCGTGCCGATGTATTGGTTCATGGTTATTATGACAACCTCGAGGCTACAGATTCTCTTGGATTCCAGCTCCGCCTGGTCATGAACGAGAAACTTGAGATGCCTCTTTACGGCAAGGATACAAAGGCTGTTCTTATGAAGAGCTGTCCGTTTGATGTAAACAACTTCACCGGATACTGCATGCTGACTTCTATGTTCCTGTATCAGTACAGCATTACAGGCAGCTACCAGAGACTCATCTATACAGAGAAGCATCCTACAGAGGAGAATACCATCATCTGCCGCAACTGGCTCAACGATGGTTATGATGTGACAATGCGATTCAATACAGAGGATCCTATGATGCCATATGTGACTATGGATGAGGGGCAGGTCGCAAGTGATGAGGGCTCTTTCTTCGGACAGACACACGGTGATGACAAGATTCTTGTAAAGGCGAGCCAGTATTATGACTCGATCTATTATCCTTGCGGAAGTTACCTTTATATCTGGACAGAGATGTATGTCGAGAATCTTGGCTCTCCTGTAGGAAGCGTAGGACACTTCTATAACATCATGGAGTGGATCAGCGATGAAGAGGCAGAGAGACTTAAGAGGGAAGAAGGAATGTAATACATATGAAATAAAAATAACGATATATATGAAAAGAAACATTTTTAAATATGCTGCAGCCCTTGTTCTGGGGTTCATGGCTGTTGTTTCCTGTGACCTGACTGACCCGCAGAAGAATGAGGTTCCGTCATTCCCTACATCAGTGTTGAACAAGACAGTAGCAGCAGGTGAGTCTGTGGAGATCTCTATCGAGCCTAATATGGCTTGGGATGTTACACTTGAAGGAGATGGTGTGATGAACTATTTCTGGATCGATGATTCAGGAATGAAGGCATCACGCATTTCTGGAAATAAGGCTGAAAAGGTCGTGTTTACAGTGGTGTTCTCTAAGGATGAGGAGTTTGATGTCAATCGTGTCTGTGATGTTTACCTTGCTATGGGTGACGAAAAGAAAAAGATCGCTACGCTCACTCGTCCGTCTCTCAACCGCTCTATGGATATTTATGCCGGCGTGGCTGATGAGGAAGGTTTCACTGATGACTTCGGTACATCTAAGGTTACAAGCGCCGAGCTGCTGACATTCACAGGAGTTCCGACTTATTCTCTTCCTGTAAGGGTTGTTGCCAATTATGCTTGGGATCTTGCTCTTCCTTCATGGCTCAGGGCGTATACCGTTGACGGTAAGACTGAGGTGACAAGCGGAGCTGCCGGTACTGTGGATATGCTCCTTACAGCTGTTCTGGATGAGACAGTCAAGAATGGTGCAGAAGAGAAGGTGAGATTCATTGACAGCAGCAACGATAATGCTGTAACAGAACTTACAGTGAAACTTCCTGCATTTGGTGACCGTATCGAGTGCGAACTCAATTCGACAGAGTTCAATATGGCCGGTGAGGTACTCCTTCCTAACGGAAGCTACGTTGAGGGTACAGCGGTTGCTTATGTTCTCGGTATGGAGGGTGCTGTAATCAGAGCTCTCGAGTGGAAAGGACAGTATCATGATATCGCATATGCTGATTGGGTGATCATCGAGCGTGGTGAGTACTATGATGATGCTCTCCTTAAGACAGTTGACTTTACAATCGGCGTTACTGAAAACTCAGGTGAGGCAAGATATGCAGACCTCTTTGTTTTCCCTGCTTCAATGGCAGATGTGACAGCAGAGGAGATCTGTGACATGAACGATCCGGAGTGTGGTTTCAATGCAGAGTATGCTCCTTACTATGTGGGCAGACTTACTCAGGCAGGAGAGGTTCCTCCATATATTACTCCGACTTCTCCTGAGGAACTCAGAGCAGAGGTGGGAACATATTTCTCTACTCTTGACCCTAAGGCGGAGGATAACGTTCTTCAGTGGGATTTCCCAACTGCACCTGTTTACCACAAGATTACTTATACCGGAGAATGGTCAGGAGATGAGGGATCTTTCAAGGTAAGCGAACCATACTCTTATGTAAAGCTTTATGCTGATACAGACTATCCTATGGGTGTGTTCTCTCAGGAGATTTCAGAGAATGATGCCTGCTGGATATCATTTGCAGGTTTTGGCGGAAATACAGAGGGCCGCTTCAATATGAACGAGGTTCCGGCTTCTGCAACTCATACAGCAGCTGTGTTCTATGGCGAGAATGACAATATTCTTGCAGCTGTTCTTGTAGTATTCGATCCTGCATATACAGGTGAGTCGTCAGGTACTGAGTATCAGATTGCATCAGGTATAGGTGTGATTTCATCGATGGATCAGAACTCAGAGCTTTATATGGCAATCAGCAGTAACTATAATGTTACTGAAGTCTATCAGGTTCTGACAAATGACAGAATGCTCTACATTACAGGAAAGACAGAGTATTGGGGAGCAATCGCAATTGATCCTGCTACTTTCGGTGAATATAAAGGTAAGATTTCTGTAGAGGGTGCTGCACCTAATTTCTATGTGTATACCAAGGCTTGTACAGCTAAGGATGAGGTTGTCGTCATTCTTCAGGTTCTTGGTGCAGACGGCGAAAGCTTGGTGAACCAATGCGCATTCCATATCATCTATGACCCGGATGCAGACATTGAGGCAAAGGCTCCGTTCGAGTTTGTATATCCTCAGTATGTAGGCAGCATGGCAACACTTGAGAAGCACAATGGTGAGTATGCACAGGCTATCATTGACGAGTGGGGTGAAGCTCAGGCGCCAAGATATATCTATCTCCTTACATATACAGACCTTTCTGCTGCATCTCTTGCAACAGTAACAGTTCCTGGTAAGCCTATGGGTGGTGCATCATGGAACAACTACAATCCTAATACTAACAGTACATATGAGGATTACTGGCTTACGCATGAGCTCAACGGTGATCAGATGACAATCTTCATGTCAGAAGCCGGAAAGGTGGATTACTTCCTCTTCTCAGATCCGACAGGTCTTCCTACCTATGCGTTGATCTGTACAATGGTAATTCCCGAGTAATATTGAAAACGATAATATAGAAATATGAGATCATCAATATTTTCCATCATCATAGCTGCGATGTCAGTGTTCCTGTTTGCTTCGTGTGCAAAGCAGGAGCCGGCTGACTATCGTGAGCATGATTATGGATACGTTCAGTTCAAATTATACAAGGAGGCATCCTATGAGGATACGAAGGCTGTGGTTTCACAGCTGGAGTATCTAAATGATGCATCCAAGATCATGGTGACGCTCCAGTTCGGAAGCAGCCAGATCACTCAGACACTGACTCTGTCGGCTTCCAATGCTGAAGCTGCTGAGTTCGGTCTCAGAAGTGAGAAGCTTCAGCTGGTTGCAGGAGAGTATTCTGTATTGGCATTTACTCTTTATGATAACCTTGATGCAGAACTTTATAAAGGCAATGCATCAGGTAGCTTTACTGTAGTCCCTGGTGGATTGGTGATGCATGATGTGCTTGCTGATGTTGTAGAAAGAGGAAAGGTGAGATTCCATCTTACAAAAGACTTCGTTCCTGCAACAAAGGCAGATTCAAGAGAATATACTTTCGATGAGATCAAGTATGCAGACCTTACTGTAAAGGATCTCGATACAGGAAAGGATGTACCTACATTCAAGATGCTTCCTGTTGACTTTTCTGTACACTTTGACAAGACCGATGATGTCGAGGATGGTTATCAGACTTCGTCAAGCATCTGTGATACCTTGGTTTCAATCAAGGCAGGACGATATGCAGTAAAGGCATATGCTGTTTACGATGCAGAGAAGAATCTTCTCGAAACAAGCAACAGCGTTTCGGCAAACGAGTTCACCGTTGCTGACAACAAGGTGGCTGTTGCTGATGTCCCTGTGACATTGAGAGAGTCGGATGAGTATATCAAGGACTACTACGCTCTTAAGGCGATCTGGGAGGCTCTTGATGGAGAAAACTGGTACTATAAGGGTGACGAATGGCCGGTTGGATCAAACTGGGACTTCAATAAGGATGTTGATCTTTGGGGTGCCCAGCCAGGAGTAAAGCTCCATGATAACGGTCGTGTAGGTCTGATATCTCTTTCTGGCTTCGGTATCAATGGACATCTTCCTGAGGCAATCGGACAGTTTACAGAGCTTGTAGAGCTTTATCTCGGTCATCATAACGAGATGGGGCTTCTTGACAGCGACCCTACAGTTCAGTTCGGAATGGGTGCATCGAACAGAATGGAGAGACACAAGGAATATCTGCGTCGTACCCATACCCTGACCCAGTTCTCTGAGCCTATCGCCCGCGGACTTATGGAGCATGGTATCTCCATTCCTGAGATTTCTCTTTATGAGACGATGACTGAGGATCAGATCATTGACAAGGCTACCGGAAATATGAGGATCAAGCCTATGGATGACGTCCTTCCAGGCATTTCTACAAACGGACTCAAGAGTATTCCTGAGTCAATCGGAAACCTCAAGAAGCTTGAGATATTCTTCATTGCAAACGGTGAGATCGAGAGTCTTCCTGAATCAATGGCTGAACTTACTGCAGTTACTGACTTCGAGATCTACAACTGTCATAAGATGACTGAGTTCCCGATGGTCATCGCTCAGATGCCTGCGCTTACTTCAGTAAACCTTTCAGCAAATCCTCAGTGGGAGGATGTGGACGAGGGTCTTCGTGCCCTTGCTTCAGGTCCTGCCGGACAGTCTGTGCAGATTCTCTACATGAACGAGTGCAGCCTTACTGTACTTCCGGCTGAGATCAATGAGATGAAGAAGCTCGGATTGTTGAGCGTTGCAAGCAACAAGATTGCAAAGATTGAATCTGCATATCCGGATGTTGCTTTTGTACAGCTCTATCTCGACAATAACCAGATCACAGAGTTCCCTCATTATGTTGCTGAGGACGGCACAAAGCTCTTCTTCCGTATCGAGGATGCAGAGACTTTCTCATGCTCATACAACAAGCTTACGAAGTTCCCTAATATCTTTGATGCAGATGCCACCTATCAGATTCCTTCAGTGAACTTCTCGTACAACGACATCGACGGTTTTGAAGGTGTTGAGGACGGAACATTCCAGGGCGTATATATCCAGACATTGTCTCTGGCAAATAACCCAAGACTTGGAAAATACCCTAAGTGTATTGCAGAGACCAGATCCAAGGTTGACTACATCATCCTTCGCGGTTGCGGAATCGATGAAATCCCTGAGGGCTCGTTTACAGGTGAGAACGTGAAGTATCTGATGTCTCTGGACCTTTCATACAACCACCTCAAGGATATTCCAAGGGAGTTCCATGCGGCTAACATGCCTTACTTCTATGGTATCGACCTTTCGTTCAACCGTTTCTCGGAGTTCCCATATGAACCGTTTGACTGTGCATCATTGACAATGTATGCAATCAGAGGGCAGAGAAATGAAAAGGGTGAGCGTTGTCTTAAGGAATGGCCTACAGGTGTTTACAACCACACAGGTCTCCGTGCTCTTTATATCGGTTCAAATGACCTTGGAAAGATCAACGACACGATCTCTTACCTGATCTACTATCTGGATATCAGCGATAACCCTAATATCGTATTCGATGCTTCGGATATCTGCTATAATTGGATGAACGGATCATACTTCCTGCTCTATGACAAGACTCAGGATATCAGAGGCTGTGAGGCTATGCTTTATTAATGATGGAGGATGAAGAAAATGAAGAATATAATTTACAGAATATCAATTTTGTGCGTTGCATTTGTTTCGATCCTCGCATGTGTTCCTCAGCAGAATGTTGACTTCGATCTAGATACGAATCTGATCGAAATCGGACCTGAGGGTGGAGTAAAGCATATCAATGTATCATCCGATGACAACTGGATTGCAACAGTCCAGGAGCCATGGGTGACAGTTTCTCCTGCAAATGGTGTCGGATCTGTAGAGTGTAAGATCATCATCGACTCGGCTCTTGCCGTAACTTCCCGTGAGGCAGTTGTCAGAATTGAGAACCAGGTGACTAAAGACAGAAAGGACTTTACTGTCAAGCAGGACGGTTTTGATTATCAGATTACAGTGTCTGAGCCTGAAGTGTCGCTTGAAAGCTATGCTTCATTGAATGAGCGTAACTTCAATGTAAAGGTAAATACAAACGTACCTTTTGAGGTTGTTCTTCCTGAAGGTTCATCAGACTGGCTTTCATACACTCTTCCTGAGCTCAATCTCGACAGAGGTGCAAGACCAAGAAATGTCACTGTCAACTTCAAATGGAACATCAACTTCAATCCTGAAGGACGAGAGGCTCTCATCAAGTTCAATCCGAAGAGCGATGATGTGGTTCCTGCTGTAAAGCATGACCTTAAGATTGTTCAGGATGCGGCTGAGGATATTGAGATTGGTGTGAAGGGCGACTCTCTGGCACTTATCGCAATCAGCAGGGCATTGGGCTGCTGGACAGAATATGAGACTTCTGAAAGAATGGAGTTCTGGGAAGGTGTTGAAGTATGGCAGTCAGGAGAGAACAAGGGACGTGTCAAGAAGGCGGAATTTTATATGTTCGGAACCAAGGAGGGAATTCCTTTCCAGGTGAAGTATCTTACTGCAGCAGAGGAACTCTATTTCTTCGGTAATACAAATACCTTCCTTCTTGATGTCGATCCGGGCGAACATATCTGCGAACTCGAGAATCTCCGCAAGCTTACAATCGGTGCATACGGACTTTCGACATTGCCGACTTCATTCAAGAATCTCAAGAATCTTGAGTATCTTGACCTCAGCAGCAACAACTTCCAGGATGTTCCGGATGTACTTACACCGGAGAACTTCCCTAAGCTTACAGCTCTGATCATGAACTCATGTATGCGTAATACAATCTATGACCTCAGCAATACTACCAAGAAGAATTTCGGTGGTTTCTTCGAGGCTATGGATGTTGATGATGCAGGAAACAAGACTTTCCCTAAGAGACTTCTCATGTGGGACAATCTTGATACTCTCAGACTTTCTGTGAACTATCTTGAGGGAACTATTCCTGATTTTGAGAACGATCCGTCTTTCCCTAAGTGGACAGCAGAGGAGGTGAATGCATGCGATACGCTTCCGTCAATCCTTATCGGAATGCCAAAGATCCTTCCGAATACGGATTTTTTTGCAATCAACCTCAACCGTCTCCACGGTACGCTTCCGGACTGGCTTCTTTACCATCCTAAGCTTGACCTCTGGTATCCGTCATCACTTGTCTTCATGCAGGAGGGCAAGACATCATACGGTACTTCTGCAGGATTTGACAATGAGCCTGCAAATCTGGATTACTATTACGAACATTATAGAAAGAAGAAATATAATCCGGCAAATCTTTAAACAGGAAGAATAATGCATATGAAGAATATATATAGAACAATTGTCTTTGCTGCAGTGATGGCTGCCGGACTTTCAGCTTGTTCGATCGAAGAGCCTGTGACAGGCAATCTGAATGAGCCGGAGAAGGTTTCTCCGGTAAGCGAAGGTGCTGTAGCAGGAGAACTTCTTGTACGTTTTGACGAGGGTGTAAGCGAAATTCTCGATGAGGCTGGACTTATTACCAAGTCGGGTGATTCTGCAGCATCCAGAACCGGTGTCCTCTCTGTTGATGAGATTCTTGATCTCGTTGAGGGATATCAGATTGAGAGAGTCTTCCCTGTAGATAAGCGATCAGAGGCTAAGGCTCGTGAGGAAGGTCTTCATCTTTGGTATGTAGTACGTTTCTCAGACGAGCATCCTGTTGAGAAGGTGGCGGCTGATCTTTCACGTCTTGGCGAAGTAAGCCGCGTGGAATTCAACCGTACTCTCAAGAGATCTTCAGAAAAGAAAGCGACTCCACTCAGCGCTGCAGATTTGAAGCTGATGAGAACTTCTGCAAAGCAGGCGAAGTATAATGATCCTCATCTCGGCCTTCAGTGGCATATGGTCAATAACGGTGACCTCGCTGAGACAAAGTTTGTCGCAGGTGCAGATGTAAATGTGGAGAAAGCGTGGGATCTCTGTACCGGCGACCCTTCGATCATCGTGGCAGTCCTCGACGAAGGTGTCGATGTGTTCCATCCTGACCTCAGGGGAAGCATGTGGGTGAACGAAGATGAAATCTGGCGCTCGACTGATGATAACGACGGCAACGGTTATGACGGTGATGTATACGGATATAATTTTGCTGCCGGCAGCGGAGTCATATCAACAAACGGAAGATATGATACAGGACACGGAACTCATGTTGCAGGTGTGATTGCTGCAACAAACAACAATGGTGTAGGTATCTCTTCGATTGCCGGTGGTACTGAGGAGAATCCTGGTGTGAAGATCATGTCTTGTCAGATCTTCTCAGGCAGTCTTGCAGGAACCGTTCTTGATGAGGTCCGTGCCATCAAGTATGCCGCTGACAACGGCGCAGTTGTGCTCCAGTGCAGCTGGGGATATATTTCAGGTGCCGCGAATCCATATGACTGGACTCCTCAGTTCTCTGATGACGATGAGTGGAAGTCATCAAATGTCCTTGAGTACAAGGCATTGGACTACTTCGTTCACAATGCAGGATCTCCTGATGGGGTGATCGACGGAGGTATCATTGTCTTTGCCGGTGGTAACGAGTATGCTCCAGCAGCAAGTTATCCTGCAGCATATCCTGACTATGTGGCTGTTGCGGCTACAGCCGGTGACTACACTCCGGCTGTTTATTCAAACTATGGTAAGGGTACTACGATCAGCGCTCCAGGCGGTGATCAGGACTACTACTATGAGTATGGTGAAGGCCCTAATGCCGGTTCAATCGGTTGCGTACTTTCTACTCTTCCATACAATGTGACAGGAACAGCAGGTGATCTTGCAGGATACGGTTACATGGAGGGAACATCAATGGCTTGTCCTCATGTTTCCGGAGTGGTCGCATTGGGACTTTCATACGCAGCAAAGCTCCATAAGCATGTAAAGGCAGAGGATGTGAAGAATCTCCTCCACAGCACTGCCCGCCCTATTGAGCAGTATTGGGACCTTGATACTCCTAAGCTCTATTATAAGTTTGTCGCAGATCTTGGTGATGTCCATCTTTCAAGCATGGATCTCAAGAATTACAGAGGTCAGATGGGTAGCGGACAGGTCGATGCATATGCATTCCTTCAGGCTATTGCTGGAGCTGGAGTAGACATGACCTTCCCTAACATTTATGTCGCTCTTGACAGTAACGTGACCATTAATCCATCCATGTATTTCAAGAATGGAGGCAGCAAGTATACTGTGACTGTCTCAGATTCTGAGATCGCTTCATGCACTGAAGATGGCAACAAGCTCGTCTTCCATGGTAAGAAGGCCGGACAGACAGCGGCTTCCATCAAGTCAGACAGCGGCGAGGTATTTAACTTTACGATTACTGTAAGAAACACTGCAAACGGTAACGGTTGGCTTTAAAGATGAGACCTTCGGCAATCATATTCATTTTCTGCGTCCTGGGAATGGTTTTGCCGGCCCATGCGCAGATAAAGATTTTGCCGAGGGAGAAGCTTGAAGCAGTGGATTCTCCGCGTCTGTCAGATGACTCCTTGACTCTGGAATTTGATACCAGACATATCAAGGCCGCACCTATGAAGGAGGATGATTCTCCGAAGGTTTTCAGATATGAGATGACTAATGCAGGAACAGACGAGATAAACGTTCTGAGACTTCAGACCACATGCTCATGCTTTACCGCAAATGTAGGACAGACGACTCTGAAGCCAGGTGAGAAGACAGTCCTGACAGTGAGGTATGACCCTAAAGGACATCTGGGACGCTTTGAACATAAGGTGTTTGTCTATACCAGGCCGGGAACTTCTCCGTCAGCCATACTGACTTTTTCGGTAGAGGTCGAGAGCAGTTCCGATAAAGCAGGTCTATACCATATCCAGATGGGAACCCTTCGCCTGAGAAGCACAGAGGTTGTTTTCCGTAAGGGACAAAGAGGAATAGAAATATTGAAATTTCTCAATCAGAGCGGAAAGCAGATGAAGCTTGAGTGTGAGCGGATGTTCCTTCCTGATGAACTGAAGTTCGAGACACGTCCTGCTGTCGTCGAAGACGGGTGTGAAGCTGAGATAGTACTTACATATGAGCCGGTCGGAAATGAAATACGAGATGAGATTCCTCTGATCCTCAAGGGACTTGGGGTTTCTCCCGGAAAATCTACTGTAAAGATAAGATTTGAATAATTTAGAGAATTATGAATATAGTTAGAAAAATGATGGTTGTGGCTTTGGCAGCGGTATCGTTGCTGGCTGTGTCATGCAACAAGAATGAGCAGACTGAGCCTCAGGAACCACAGCTGGAAGTTACTGCCCATAGCATTTCAGGCAGCTGGGAACTTGTGAAGTGGAATGAGTCAGCACTCGCTGATGGTACATACGTCTATATCAACTTTGTCAGAAACGACAGAACATATACGATGTACCAGAATCTTGACAGTTTCAACAATGTACCGCACGTAATCACAGGCTCATATTATATTGATACTGATGTTGAGCTTGGAGCTGTGATCAGGGGCAATTATGATCATGACAGCGGCGACTGGGCTCACCGCTATATCGTGAAGAGCCTTACAGCGTCTACAATGGTCTGGGTTGCCAAAGATGATGAAACTTTCATCCAGGAATTCAAGAGAGTTGACAGTATACCTGCAGCACAGGTGGAGGACTAATCCTCCATCGGCTCCAGGAGCGGTGACTGTTCTGTGAAGTGGCTCAATACGGCATCCATATAAGTCTTGGTCACTGTAATAGGCGGAATCGCTTCATTGTCAAGGTCAAGTACATAGCCGTCGCTTTCCTTGCGAAGCATGCTGACCTTGCTGAGATTTACAATGTATTTTCTATGACAGCGTACAAGAGGGCTTCCTTTGAAGTCCTCTTCTACTGTTTTTAGACGACACCTGAGAATATATTGCTTGAGGTTGCACTTGCTGTCAGTGTACCATACCTTGATATAATTGTCGTCTGATTCGATATAGTAGAGGTTTTCCGGATTAAGGGAAAGCTTCAAAGCTCCGCTATTGTCGAAAAGTGTTATCTTCTGCTTCTGTGCCTCAGGCTTTGTTGTCTCATCTGTCACGACATTCTCATAATTCATGAGCCTGATGGTGTTGTTCTTGTCGATGATCGCAAAGTACATACCTGAAATGAGGTAGGGCAGTCCGAGTGCTATGGACGTGTTTCTGAGTGCTCGAATGAAAACTATGGATTCGCTGCCTTTTTCCAATATTGCAACATCGGTGGTGAACCAGGTATAGAATCCGCTGATTGCCACAATTTCCAATATGCACCACAACATATATCCGAGATACGTCATTTCATAATGTGTCTTGGATCTGTACATCAGCATTCTGCTGCAGATGAGGATCAGGATGGATATTGCTATGAAAAACAGGGTATGAAGGAACATGGTCGAGTCTCCGAGAGCAAACCAGGCTGTTTCGGAGAACGGGATATATATGTTGAGGAATACTACAGCAAACAGTACAGAGAACGTCACTGTTCCTATAAGCTGGTACTTGCCCAAGAGATATTTGGGGAGCTTCTCGGTAAGAATCATCTTGTGTGTTTTAGGTTTTAGTGAAACAAATGTATGTATTTTTGCCCCAAATAGCAAGAAAATAAGTCATGAGTACCTGTGGTATAGGATTTGTTTGATGGGGCTTCTCATTAAAATGGTAAAATGTGTTACTATTTCTGAAAAATTTATAAATTTGCGGACTTTTAATCGTTAAGAATATGATCAGGAGCAGAATATGCGACATGCTCGGAATACAGTATCCTGTAATTCAGGGTGGTATGGCTTGGGTGGCTGATGCCTCTCTTGCTGCTGCTGTCTCTAATGCAGGAGGCCTGGGGCTCATATCCTCTATCAATGCCGGTACGGAAGCGGTAAGAAATGAGATTCGTAAGTGTAAGGAGTTGACTGATAAGCCATTTGGTGTGAATATAATGCTTCAGGCGCCTAATGCCGCAGAGGTGGCTCAGATGGTTGTCGAGGAAGGAGTGAAGATTTTGACGACAGGTGCTGGATCGCCGGCCCAATATATGCCTATGTGGAAAGAGGCCGGTATTAAGGTCATACCTGTCGTAGCCTCCGTCGCCCTTGCGCTTAAGATGCAGGCCGCCGGTGCGGATGCAGTAGTGGCTGAAGGTGCAGAGTCCGGAGGACATGTGGGTGAACTTCATACGATGCCCTTGGTGCCTCAGGTAGTTGATGCTGTAGAAATACCGGTGATAGCTGCCGGTGGAATATGTGACGGACGTGGAGCGGCTGCAGCATTCATGCTTGGAGCAGATGCGATACAGGTCGGAACAAGATTCCTCTCAGCAGAGGAATGTAATGTCCATCCTGAATACAAGGAAAAGATATTGAAGGCTACAGATATATCGACAATCGTTACTGGCAAGTCGCTCGGCCATCCTGTACGATCTTTGAAGACTCCGTTTTCAAAGACATTCGCCAAGATGGAGGCAGATCCGTCTGCATCACAGGAAGATATCCTGGCCTTCGGAAGCGGTGCCTTGCGTAAGGCAGTGCAGGAAGGAGACAGAAATGGAAGTTATATGGCAGGAGAGTGCGCAGGAATGGTAAAGCGCGTAGAGCCTGCAAAAAATATTGTGGAAGATCTGATTCTTGGAGCTGAGAAGGTCATGAGGGAAGTCGCTTCGAGATTCAATTAACGTTACTTTAGCTTGAACCTATTTATGAACAGAAGAGTTGTCGTGACAGGAACCGGTGTCATCACTCCTGTCGGAAATGATGTGAATACATATTGGAAGAACCTGCTTGACGGAGTCTGCGGTATTGATTTCATTACCTCGATTCCGACAGACGACCTTCCGGTAAAGATTGCCGGTGAGGTGAAGGACTTCAATCCTGCCGAATATGGGATCGAACCTGGCTTCGCCAGAAAGCAGGACAGATTTACAAACTTTGCAGTTGCTGCCGCATGGCAGGCAGTTCGTGAATCTGGTCTTGACTCGTCGGAAGGTGGAAATATCGATCCTTCCCGCTATGGAGTCTATGTCGGTTCCGGTATCGGAGGTTTCTCGACACAGTCTCGAGAAACAGAGAAGATTCTTACAGAAGGCCCTAAGTGGGTCTCTCCGCTGCTCATACCTACAATGATATCAAATATCGCTGCTGGAAATATTGCAATCCGCAATAATGCATGCGGTCCGTGCCTTCCTGTAGTGACGGCGTGTGCGACATCGACCCATGCTATTGGAGAGGCATATCGTGCAATCAAGCACGGCTATGCTGATGCCATCATCGCAGGCGGTACTGAAGCAGCCATCATTCCGCTTGCAATTGCAGGATTCGCAAATGCAAAGGCTCTTTCGCGGGCAGAAGATCCGAAGTATGCGTCTCTTCCTTTCAACAAGAACAGGGGTGGATTTGTAATGTCTGAAGGTGCGGCAATGCTTGTTCTTGAAGAATATGAACATGCAGTTGCTCGTGGAGCTGAAATCATCGCGGAAGTGTGCGGATATGGTAATACATGTGATGCTCATCATGTTACGGCTCCTCGTCCTGACGGAGCGACTCAGGCTGCTGCCATCAGACAGGCCCTTGATGAAGCAGGATATACTTCAGATGATGTTCTGTACATCAATGCGCACGGTACGGGTACGGCGCTCAATGACGTAGCTGAAACAGCTGCATTCAAGCTTGCCCTTGGAGATGAAGCATATAAGGCACATGTCAGTTCGATCAAGGGGTCTATAGGACATCTTCTTGGTGCAGCAGGAGCTGCAGAGGCTGTTGCAACCGTATTGGCTCTTAAGAACGGTATTGTTCCTCCGACCATCAATCTTGATGAAATTGAGCCGGAATGTGATCTCCAGTATACTCCAAATGTTCCGGTAGATGCGGCCCTCACAGTGGCAATCTCAGATTCATTGGGGTTCGGCGGACACAACGGATGTCTTGCATTCAGAAAATACAACGGATAGAATGATTGAACCTGAACTTTTGATGTATGGACAGAGAAGAATTGAAAAAATATCTGCCCCATAGGGAACCTATGCTTCTTGTGGACGAAATGGAGATGGATGCGGATGGTGTAGTCCATTCAAAATATCTCGTCCGCGAAGACGAATTCTTCTGTCAGGGACATTTCCCTGGCAATCCGTTGGTTCCGGGAGTGATTCTGTGTGAAATAATGGCTCAGAGCTGTGCCATGCTCGTCATGGATGAGATCGTGGGAAAAACCACTCTTTACAGCGGCATAGACCGGGTGAGATTCAAGAATCCTGTCAGACCTGGAGACCTTTGCGAAGTTACTGCCAAACTTAACGGAAAGCGTGCGAACATGTTTTTCTGTGAGGCAGAACTTAAGGTCGACGGTAAATTATGCTGCAAAGGCGAACTTTCGTTCGCCCTTGTCTGATTATCTGTTCTTGCGGATTCTTCGAGTAGTCTTCACTGCCTGGACGGTCATCTCGTCTACCATTGATCTTTTTGCGGCCATGAAATCAAGTACTCCTGCTGCGAGAGGGAACAGTGCTGTGATGGAGAATGTCATGTCGTCAAGATTCCTCAGTATGTCGATTCCGATCCAGATCTGGAAGCCGAAAGCAAGCAGTCCTGCAATGATGCTGACGCGAGCCTGAAGAAAGAATGTCTTGAAGCTTGCGGTGGCTGCGATATGCGCTGTTATCAACATTACCATCAAGGTGAGGTAAGGCAGCTTTTCCCTGTAAGCGATTGTCACCTCTGCTCCGTCAGGACCTATGATGGTCGCGAATATGCAGAAGAACATTGAAAAGATGAGGGCTGTCGAAACGCCCAGGTATAATGTCTGAATTCTTTGCCACATGATTGTATATGCTGTTCTTTTGGCACAAAAATAGGAATTTTAACAACAATAAGCTATATTTGAAGGATTATTGTTTAATACTATTGAGATATGAGAATAGCAGAATCAGAACTTATCATAAACGGAGACGGATCGGTGTTCCATCTTCATCTCCGTCCCGAAGAACTTGCAGATAATGTGATTCTTGTAGGCGACCCTGGTCGTGTCGATATGGTAGCGGAATATTTCGACGAGAAGGAGTTCAGACATGCTTCACGTGAGTTCGTGTCAGTGACCGGTAAATACAAGGGCGTGCGTATGACAGTACTTTCAACAGGTATCGGTACAGACAATATTGATATCGTGATGAATGAGCTTGACGCTCTTGCAAACATTGATTTTGAAACGAGAGAAGTAAAGCCGGAGCATAGAACGCTCAATATCCTCCGAATCGGTACATCAGGAGCGATTCAGCCGGAGATTCCTCTCGGCGGTTTTGTGTTCTCACATGTATCTGTAGGATGCGACGGCCTTATGAACTGGTATGCGGATCGTGACAAGATTTCAATGCTGGATATCGAGGAAGCATTCAAGAAGCACACCGGTTGGAACAAGCATCTTCCTGATCCTTACTTTGTAAAGGCTGGTGAGAAGATGAGTGAGAAGTTCCGTGACTGCACTTATCCGGGTATGACGATCGCCGCTTCAGGCTTCTATGGTCCACAGGGACGAGTACTTCGTATGCCACTTGCAATGCCTGATATGCTAAATACTTTCGAGAGCTTCCGTTTTGGTGACCTGAAGGTTACAAACTTTGAGATGGAAGGTTCCGCAATAGCCGGTATTGCAGCACATCTTGGTCATAACGCCGGTACAGTGTGCTGCATCATCGCGCACCGCCACCACAAGGCATCAAATCCTGATTATAAGTCTCAAGTTCGTGAACTTGTGGAGCTTTGTCTTAATAAGCTTGCCGAGTAAGCTTTAATTTCCGTATAGTTCCTTGCGGGACTGTGGTCCTGCACCTTTCCATACATCGGGGTCTGAAATCCAGGCCTCGATGATTCTTTTTTCTCCCTGCATGACATTGTTTTCAAGGAACTTGATCTGGAGATCCAGGGTTGAATACATCGATCCGGCAATCTCATGCCCATAATCCACGAAATGGTACATGTTGTAGTCATATCCGAACTTCTTGAACCTTTCCACCAGCTTTCCGCCACCGAAGAAGCCAAGATTCAGGACTGCAATCTGCTTATATGGAACGAGCTTGTCAGCTGTACCATGAAGCATCAGGGTCGGACAAGGGGCAGTCTCATATTTGACCTTTCCTTTTCTCGAAAGGATTGCTCCTGAGAACGACATCACTCCGGCATAGTTGAATCCCTCCGGAAGCACGGATGCCCATGATGTCCTGTTGGCGATTTCATATTCGGCCTGCATCACGCTGATCGCACCGGCAGATGAGCCGCTGATTACAAGGTTAGAAGGATCGACACCGAACTGGTCGGCATTTTCGATTATGAAGTTCGTCGCACTGAAAAGGTCTTCGACAGCCATATGGATTGCCTTGTCCAATACATTCACCTGTGCGACTCCGACCTTTCTGCTGCCTTTGAGGCCAAGTCTGTAGTCTATTGAAACTACACGGTAACCGTTTTCTGTCAGCATTCTGAACCATGAATTATAGCTCTTGTCGTCGCGTGTACCGGATATGAAGCCTCCTCCGAACATGAATATTATTGTCGGTTTCTGCTCTCCCATGAATGTTGTGGCACTGCCTTTTGCCGGCTCATATACGTCCATGAACAGGTCACATGTATCCTTTTTTTCAAAGAGATATGTACCGTCCGGAGACAGAAGGTCATTCTGAGCCGAGGCTGAGATGAATGTTGCCAGTAATGTGGCTATGGCAGCGATGGTTCTTTTCATTTTTATGATTCTTTGTCGTTTGTGATGAGTCTTTCGGATGGTATCAGGCGTCGTATTGCCTTGATGTGTCCGAAGAAACGGAATGCGATGACTCTGACTGCCGTATAGCAAGGTATGGCGATGATCATCGCGAGAGGACCTCCGATATGTCCTACAATGAGCAGGACTATGAATATTTCAAGAGGTGTCGACTTGATGCTTGTCGAGTAGATTACAGGCTGATAGAGGAAGTTGTCGACGAGCTGGGTAAAGCTGAATATTGCAATGAGGATTGCTGTGAACGCCCAGAAGTTGACGTCAAGTCCGATAGGGGAGATGCTGGTGTATTTCAGTACGATGCCTAATACTGTGCCCAATGCTCCTCCAAGAAGAGGTCCTACATAAGGGATCACATTGAAGATGCCTGTAAGTACGGCGATGCCTATGGCAGCGTTGAATCCAAGCCTTGCAATCAGGAGGAGACCAAGGAAGTTGATCAGGGCGACACCTGCTATCTCAAGAAGAACTCCTATAAAATATCTTGACAGAAGGTATCCGATGTCAGAAATCGCCTTTTCTGTCGTCTTTTCATGCCTGTCAGGTACGAGTGAGCATATGATGCTTGTGAACAGGCCGTCGTCCTTTATGAAGAAGAATCCGATGAACACTACTGAAAACAGTCCTATTCCCAGGCTGGTCAGGAATGATGCGGCAGATCCGAGAACTGACGAGAACATCGATACATCGAAAATGTTCTGAAGTTCATTCAGGACAGTTATCTCTATCTTGAAGTCCGATCCCAGCTGAGGCAGACAATGTCTCAGGAATTCATTGATTTCAGACAGAGGAACAGAGATTCCACGGGCAGCACTTTCGATGTTTACCATTGAAATATCCTTCACGATGCTGCTGATGATAGGGACTGCAGATGTTACGAGTGAGATCAGTGTTCCCAATACGACGACGATCGAGAATGCAGCCAGAAGCCAGTCAGGAGCCTTCCGACCCTTGATGCTGATCTTCTGCATAGCCTTCATGAGCGGCTTTGCTATAAGCGATACGACCACTGCCGCAAGAATATATGCCAGGACATTTCTGAAGTACCAGCATAATGCGCATATGATGGCCAGTCCTGCTGCAGCCAGGATGTATTTGGCCAGTTTGTCTGTGTATCTTTCTCTGTTTTCCATAGCAGGTACCTCTATTCCGTGAGAATTGCCTTGCAGATGTCTTCTGCGCTGTCAACAAGCATCCATGGAGAGTAAGATGCAAGTTCCTCTCTTGTCCTGAATCCCCATGTGACACCGATTGTTCTGACGCCTGCGTTTATGCCGGTCTGCATGTCGACATCAGAATCTCCGCAATATACCACATCTTCCTTTGTTATACCTTCGATAGCGGACATCGCTTCAATTACAATCTGAGGATCCGGTTTGATCGGCTGTCCTTCTCTCTGACCAAGGATGCTTACGAAATTGTATTTGCCGAACAGTTTGTCCATCAGTACCTCTGCGCCTTCCTGATATTTGTTGGAAGCTACAGCGAAAGCGATTCCTTTCTCAGAAAGTGCGTCAAGCATATCATAGATTCCCGGATAAGGTTTTGTCTTATCGCACAGATGTTCGCTGTAATAAGCTACAAACTGTCCGTATACATTCCGGACCATCTCTTCAGTCCTCATTTCCTCAGCGACTGCATATCTGCACAGATTCATGATGCCTCTTCCGACCAGCATGTTATACTCGTCAAGTCTTCTGACAGGGCATCCGCATGCTTCAAGTGCATGGTTGCAGGCTCCGGCGATGTCCTCCATCGTGTCGATAAGGGTGCCGTCAAGGTCAAAAATTACAAGTTTTACCATATTTTCATTGTTGTGCCGTATAATGGCACATGTGTGCTCTACTTTTGCATTACAAACTTAAAGATATAAGCGTTATGAATACCGACAGCACTCTCACTTACATCAGTTCCATAATCACATCGGAAGACTCATTCAGAACCCTGCTCGACATGATCGGTGAAATGGACCTCGAGGTTACCGGCATCAGTCTTGCTTAATCCGACGCGCAGCTTGCCTGAATTCTTGCTGTTTCCGAACATTCTTTCTGCGATGATGCGTTCAGAAACAGGATCCTCAATGAATTTCTGAACAGCTCGTTTCAACGGTCTTGCTCCGTAGCTCGGATCATATCCTGCCTCTGCAACAAATCTCTTGGCTGCAGCAGTTACTGTCAGGTCGAATCCGGCTTCCTTGACTCTTGCCTTGAGACCCTTGAGTTCGATGTCGATGATCTTTTCGAGGTCATCTCTGTCAAGATGCTTGAAGAATACCTGTTCATCGACTCTGTTTATGAATTCAGGAGGGAAGGCCTTGCGTACAGCCTTCTCCACAACAGATTTCCTGTTTCCTTCCACATTTCTGCTGGATGTGCTGAATCCAAGTCCGCTTCCGTATTCCTCGAGTTCGCGGCTGCCGACATTCGATGTCATGATGACTATCGTATTGCGGAAACTTATTGTTCTTCCGGTACTGTCGGTCAGTCTTCCCTCGTCCATTACCTGAAGCAGAATATTGAATACATCCGGATGGGCCTTTTCGATTTCATCAAGAAGAACGACGCAATATGGCTTGCGTCTTACCCGCTCGCTGAGCTGTCCGCCCTCCTCAAATCCTACATATCCCGGAGGCGCTCCGATGAGCCTTGATACATTGAATTTCTCCATGTATTCGCTCATGTCGAGTCGGATCATATTGTCTTCTGAATCAAATAGATACTCCGCAAGGGACTTTGCCAGCTGAGTCTTTCCTACTCCTGTCGGTCCGAAGAACATGAATGTGCCGATCGGCTTGCCCGGATCCTTGATTCCTGCCCTGTTCCTCTGGATGGCCCTTACGACTTTTTCGATGGCTTCGTCCTGTCCGATGATCCTCTTCTTGAGGATATCCTTCATCTTCATGAGTCTTGTGCCTTCGTTCTCGGCGACCCTTCCTGCAGGTATGCCTGTCATCTTCGATATCACTTCAGCAACGTCCTCTGCCGTTACCTGACAGACCTTCTTCGGATTCTTCAGACGTACCTTTGAACCGGCTTCGTCCATGGCATCGATAGCCTTGTCCGGAAGACATCTGTCTGTGATGTATCTCTCTGACATTCTGACACATGCCTCGATGGCTCCGTCGGTATATACGACATTGTGATGCTTCTCGTAATTGGTCTTCAGTCTTGAGAGTATCGAGATCGAATGCTTTATGTCCGTGTGCTCGACCACAATCTTCTGGAACCTTCTGTCAAGGGCTCCGTCCTTTTCCACGCTCTTCTTGAATTCCTCCATTGTGGTCGCTCCGATGCACTGGATGTCTCCTCGTGCAAGAGCCGGTTTCAGCATGTTCGCCGCATCAAGACTTCCTGACGCTCCGCCAGCTCCGACAATCGTGTGGAATTCGTCGATGAACAGGATGACGTCCGGACTTGATGCGACCTCATTGATTATGTTCTTGAGTCTTTTCTCGAAATCACCGCGATACTTGGTGCCGGCGACGATCGATCCGAGATCGAGGGATATGAGCCTTTTGCCTTCAAGTACAGGTGGCACATCTCCGTTTACGATCTTCAGGGCTATACCCTCCACGATTGCGGATTTTCCGACTCCGGGGTCGCCCACGAGCATCGGATTGTTCTTTCTTCTTCTGCCAAGAATCTGTATTACACGCTGGATTTCATCCTCTCTTCCTACCAGCGGATCCAGCTTTCCTTCTCGTGCGGCCTGTGTTATGTCGTATCCGAATTCTTCGAGAGGTGATGTCTTGTTTTCTTCCGGCTGCTCTTCGCTTACCTGTCTGATCCTGATCTGAGGTGCCTCTTCGTCATTGATTTCACCATGATTATCCTCTTCCGCACCTCTGTCAAGCATCGAGTTCCTGTCCATATATCGGAAAACCACTCCGTAGTCGATGTTAAGATCGTTCAGATATGAGCAGCCGTATGAGCCGTTCGCCCTCATCAGAGCAAGAAGCAGATGCTGGGATGCAGCCTGTCGGCTTTTAAGTTTAGTGGCTTCTAAAATGCAGAAACTCAATACGTTCTGAGTTCCTCTTGAGAAGGTGACCTTGTCAATGTCAGAATAGGGGATATGTTCGTTTGTAAAGACTCTGCTGTCGATGAACTGCTTCAGCTCTTCCACGTCGGCACCGACTCCGATCAGGGCATCTGTCGCGGAGTTCTCGCGGTGGCGCAGGATGCCCAGAAAGAGGTGGTCAGGAGCTATTCCGTAGCTGCCTGTCCTCATCGCCTCCTCACGAGAATAATTGATGATGGAATTTAGTTCGTCTGATATGCTGATTTCCATAATTAAATTGCCTTTGATGCACAAATTTACTAAAAAAAATGTATCTTTGCGCAGATATGCTTAAAAGATAAAAAGATAAGAAACATCATATGGAAAATGAGGTAAAGACAGGTAGGATCGAGCAGGTGAATATCGATCAGCAGATGAGGAGTGCGTATATTGACTACTCCATGTCTGTAATCGTTTCGCGAGCTCTTCCTGATGTGAGAGATGGTTTCAAGCCGGTGCACAGAAGAGTGCTCTTCGGTATGGAGGGTCTGGGACTTACATGGACCAGCCAGACTAAGAAGTCTGCCCGTATCGTCGGTGAGGTGCTCGGTAAGTATCACCCACATGGTGACTCAAGCGTATATGACGCTATGGCCCGTATGGCTCAGGACTGGAGCCTTAGATATCCGCTCGTATTCGGTCAGGGTAACTTCGGTTCTATGGACGGTGACCCGGTTGCTGCGATGCGTTATACCGAGGCGAAACTTTCCAAGCTTTCTGACGAGGTTCTTGCAGACCTTGACAAGGATACAGTAGATTTTCAGAATAACTTCGACGATTCTCTTCAGGAGCCGACAGTGCTCCCTACAAAGCTTCCGCTTCTTCTTCTGAACGGTTCTTCAGGTATTGCGGTCGGTATGGCTACCAATATGGCTCCCCATAACCTTACAGAGTGCTGCGATGCGATCTGTGCATATATCGACAATCCGGAGATTACGGTTGAGGAGCTGATGCATTATGTGAAGGGACCGGATTTCCCTACGGGAGGTATCATCCAGGGCCGTCAGGGCATCAAGGATGCATTCGAGAACGGTCGCGGACGAATCGTGATCAGATCGAAGACTGAAATCGAAGTAAGCGATTCAGGTCGTGAGACAATCGTTGTGACAGAGATCCCTTACATGGTGAACAAGCGCGAGATGATTGAGAAGATCGCTGAGCTTGTGGAGACCAAGAAGGTTGAGGGAATCGCATACATCAACGATGAGACGACAATGAAGGGCGTACGTATCGTGATCCGTCTTAAGAAGGATGCGAACTCGAACGTCGTTCTCAATATGCTTTACAAGTACTCTCCGCTTCAGTCAAGCTTCTCAGTGAATAACGTGGCGCTTGTGAACGGACGTCCGAGAACACTCAATCTCAAGCAGCTTATCAAGTACTTTGTAAGACACAGACACGAAGTGATCTTGAGAAGAACGAGATTCGATCTTGAAAAGGCCCGTAAGAGAGCGCATATCCTCGAAGGTCTCCTCAAGGCTCTCGATGTGATCGATCAGATCATCAACATCATCAGAGCATCCAAGAGTGTGGACGAGGCGAAGGGCGAGCTCATCGCTCAGTTCGGCTTCAGCGAGGCTCAGGCTACAGCTATCGTGGAGATGCGTCTGCGTCAGCTTACCGGTCTCGAGAGGGAGAAGCTTCAGAATGAATATGACGAACTGATGAAGTTCATCCACTACTGTGAGGACGTCCTTGCAAATGAGAGCCTTCAGATGCAGATCATCAAGGATGAGACTACCGAGATGAAGGAGAAGTACGGCGATGCCAGAAGAACTGAAATCGCTCTCTCTTCAGATGAATTCAATCCTGAAGACTTCTATGCAGACGAAGATGTGGTCATTACCATCTCGCATCTCGGATACATCAAGAGAACATCCCTTACAGAGTACCGTCTCCAGAACAGAGGAGGAGTGGGTATGAAGGGAAGTGCTACCCGTGACGAAGACTTCATCGAACATATATATGTAGCGAACATGCACAGTACCATGCTCCTGTTCACCCAGAACGGAAAATGCTACTGGCTCAAGGTATATGAGATTCCGGAAGGATCGCGCGCATCAAAAGGCCGTGCAATCCAGAATGTGATCAACATCGAGTCTGATGACAAGATCAAGGCTTATCTGAATGTCAAGAACCTTAAGGATGAGGATTACATCAACAATAACTACATCGTTCTCGGTACCAAGAAGGGTATCATCAAGAAGACTTCTCTTGAAGCATACTCCAGACCTCGTACAAACGGTGTCATCGCAATTACAGTGCGCGACGGAGATGAGCTCCTCGAGGCTGTGATGACAAACGGACAGAGCGAAATCCTTCTTGCAGGACGCAAGGGACGTTGCTGCCGCTTCGATGAGACAGATGCCAGAGCGCTCGGAAGAACAGCTTCAGGTGTCCGAGGCATAAATATTGATGAGGATGATGAGGTTGTAGGTATGGTTGTCTACGATCCTAATGCGGAAGATGCATCTGCCCACAGCGTTCTAGTAGTCAGCGAGCATGGTTACGGAAAGCGTTCTGATTTTGATGAATACCGTAAGACAAACCGTGGCGGTAAGGGTGTGAAGACATTGAACATCACAGAAAAGACAGGTGATCTCGTAGCTCTCAAGAATGTTACTGATGAGAATGATCTGATGATCATCAATAAATCCGGTCTTACAATCAGAATGGCTGTCTCTGGCATCAAGGTAGCCGGACGTGCTACACAGGGTGTACGTCTCATCAATATCAAGGACGGTGATGCTATCGCTGCAGTATCCGTTGTAAACAAATCTGAAGAGGAACAGACTGAAGCTCCTGTGGAGGGACAGTCTGCTGAATCAGCTGAACAGACTAACGAATAAACAACTTAATAACACAATCATTATGAAAAGAATTTTGATCGCTTTGGCAATTCTTCTTTCAGTTCAGGTGGCTGACGCACAGGTTAAGGCACTTGATGCAGCAAAGAAGGCAGTTGAGGCAGCTGAAGAGGCTGCACAGAACCCTAAGAAGAACACAAAGGTTGCAACTTGGCTCAAGGTCGCTACTTCTTACATGGCAGCTTACGAGGCACCTGCAGGAAACGCTCTTCTTAACACTCCACGCATGCAGCTTCAGATGATGATGGCTGGTGAGAAGCCAGTTTCTGTAGAAGAGGCTATCGTTGACGGTACTCCTTACAGAAAGGAGGTTTATGCTAACAAGAACCTCTATTTCGACCCAATGGATATTCTCCGCATCGTTGAGGTGACTCAGCCAATGTATGCTGATCCTCTCGCTAAGGCTCTTGAGGCTTATGTAAAGGCTTATGAGGTAGATGCAAGCAAGAGCAAGGAGAAAGATATCAAGGCTGGTATTCAGACTATCGCCGAGAAGTATTATATTGATGGTATGAACCAGTACTCTCTCAACAACTACGCTAAGTCTGCTGAGCTTCTCGTTAAGGCAGCTGCTGCGTCTGAGACTGCTCCTAACTCAGTAGTTGATACTACATCTCTTTACAATGCCGGTTACATCTACTGGGCTTCTAAGGACTTCGCTTCTGCACAGAAGTATTTCGAGAGATGTCTCGCTGAGAACTATTACTATGAGAATGGTGAGGTGTTCGCTAAGCTTGGTGACGTTTATTTCAACCTTGGTAACAATGCAAAGGGCGTTGAGACACTTGAGTCAGGTTTCGTTAAGTTCCCACACAGCCAGAGCATCCTTATCGGTCTCATCAACTATTATCTTAACAGCGGTGAGAATGCTGACAGACTCTTCGAGCTTATCGCTGAGGCTAAGAAGAATGAGCCTAACAACGTATCTCTTTACTATGTAGAGGGTAACATCTACAAGCAGCTCGGTCAGAATGAGAAGGCAATCGAGGCTTACAAGGCTTGTGCAACTGTAGATCCTAACTACGATTTCGGTTACCACGGACAGGGCGTTCTCTATTATGATATGGCTGTTAAGCTTTCAGAGAAGGCTGCTGAGGAACTCGATGATACTAAGTATGCTGCTATGGTTAAGGAGTATGAGCAGTATCTTATCAATGCAATTGAGCCATTTGAGAAGGCATTCGAGGTTACAGCTAACCCTGATGTGAAGATCAACTGTGCTGAGTATCTTAAGAACATCTACTATCGTTTCTCATCAGTTGAGGACAAGTACATGCAGGGATACACTAAGTATAACGAGTATGTAAAGGCTAACGCTCAGTAATCGAGTCAAGTACATATCAATAAAAAGGGGAAATGGCTATTCAGCCGTTTCCCCTTTTTCAAATGCCTTGACGATCTTTGTTACCAATGGATGTCTGACAATGTCTTCGTTGCGGAACTTTATAGTCTTGATTCCCTTTATGTCTTTGGTGAGCTCGATTCCCTTAAGAAGCCCTGAATCCCTTTTGTTGGGAAGGTCGATCTGACTGGCATCTCCTGTTACGATGAACTTGGCATCACATCCCATTCTTGTGAGGAACATCTTCAACTGTCCCAGATTGGTGTTCTGAGCTTCATCCAATATTACGCATGCCCTGTCCAATGTTCGTCCTCTCATATATGCCAGAGGTGCAATCTGGATTGTGCCTTCTGACATGAATTCCTGAAGTCTCTTGGCCGGAATCATGTCTCCGAGTGCGTCGTACAGAGGTTGGAGATATGGATCAAGCTTATCTTTGAGGTCACCGGGAAGGAATCCGAGACGTTCTCCTGCCTCTACTGCCGGACGCGTAAGGATGATCCTTTTTATTTCCCGGTTCTTGAGGGCTCTTACAGCCAGAGCGATGGCAATGTATGTCTTACCCGTTCCTGCCGGTCCTACTGCGAATATGAGGTCGTTGTCAAAGTATGCCTTGACCATTTCCTGCTGCGTCCTGTTTCTTGCTTTGATCGGCTTGCCGTCGTTGCCATGAACTATCACGGAGTCGCCGCTAAGCTTGAATCTGTCAGGTGATGACTCTCCGTCAAAAAGGTCTTCCACATCGTAAGGAGTCACATTCATCTTATGCTTCCTTCTTTCGATGAGCATGTGAAGTTTCACGGTGAAGTCTTCAATGTCCTTTTCCTTTCCGTCAAGAATAATCTCTGTGCCTCTTGCAACTACCTTCAGATCCGGGAAGTATGTGCATAGGGCCTCCAGATTCTTGTTTGCGGGACCATATATCTCTATAGGGTCCATCGCCTCAAGTCTGATTGATTGTCTGCTCATTATATCATTTGGTTTTTCTTATTCTTTCATATGTCTCCATCATCTTGTCATACTCCCACCCGCCTGTCCACTTTTCTCTTGTTCCTATGTTCTCTTCAATAGGGATGATTGTATAATCTTTTGAGTAACCTCCTGGCCTTGAACACCATAGCCATGTCAATTCTACCGGTAGCATTGAGATGTCACCGTTGCCATGACGTACGATCCTTACGGTTGCCATAAGTTCCAGCTGGGTGTCTTTGGCGCTCATGTTAGAGACAGCATTTCCGAGTGAATATATTACAGGAACACCATCTACGTGTGCCGTGTCCTGGACTACATGCGGGTGGGCTCCGATTATGATGTCTGCGCCATTTTCTACCATCCATCTTGCCCTTTCCTCCTGTCTTCCCGAATGCGTGAGCTGATACTCAGGGCCCCAATGCGGAAGTGCAATGGTTATATCTGCCTTTTGTGAAGCCTCAAATGCCTTTGTCACCT
The DNA here is from genome assembly GCA_017555965.1 of Bacteroidales bacterium. Lineage (GTDB taxonomy): Bacteria > Bacteroidota > Bacteroidia > Bacteroidales > UBA932 > Cryptobacteroides. Next base: position 24,694 of record JAFZFH010000090.1, on the reverse strand, counting down.
CATCCTTTTTGCTGAGGTAGTTTGTCTTCGGCCAATGTGCTGTAGCTCCAAGATTCGTTCCATATGTGAAGTTCAGGAAAGCCAGGCTTATGCCCTTTCTGCGAACCCTCAGAGGGTAGTTCCCGGAACGTTCTTCCTCATCGGATGCAATACCTGTAAACAGTATGCCTCTCTTCTTTTTCAGCTCTCTGTAAATTGCTGCTGTTCTTTCCGCTCCTTTGCTTTCCTTGTCAAGAATATGATTGTTTGCGGCAAGGAATATGTCGAATCCGACATCTGCGAGATAGGTTGCGTAACTGTCTGGAGCAGAGAAGCATGGATAGCCGGTATATGGCTCTCCAGCCAATGTGAATTCCATGTTTGCAACTGCGAGGTCTGCACTTTGTATCCTGTCTTCGATCAGACTGAAATATGAACTGAAATCAAATTTATCGGAAGCCCTGCGTGCAGTCTCGATCTGCTTGGTATGCATCATGATGTCTCCCATGAAGCAGACTGTAAGTGTGTCTTGTCTGAATATATGAGGTACCTGCGCACAAATCTTCCCGCCGTATGTTCCGTTAAGGAAAAAGACGGCGATTACGACTGCATATATGAAATTCCACTGTCTGGACAATGTTTACATCATGTTGTGACTACAAATATATCAAGAATTATTTTGTCTCAGACCACAAATTCGTTAAATTTGCACGAATACGCATAAATGAATCCTTATGAAAAAGAGTTATATATTGCTTATTGTTCTCGCTATGTTGAGCCTTACAGGTTGTGACTTCATGCGCAAGCTGGCCGGCCGTCCTACCAGTGAGGATGTGGAAGTGAAGAGACTTGAACTTCTCCGTGCTGAAGAAGCAAGGCTTCAGGCTCGTCTGGATTCTCTTCGCAAGGTTGAGCAGAAGATGCTTCAGGATTCTCTGAATGCATTGGATTCAATCCGTCAGATGGGTGGTTCCATTCTGAACCCGGCTTCTCTCGGAGGACTTTTTGCGACAAAACTTGAAGCAAGATATTATATAATCCTGGGTTCATTCAGGTCAAGAGCCAATGCTGAAGGTCTTTACAAAGTTGCCAAGGAGGCAGGTTACAAGCCTGCTCTGATAAGTTTTGGAAAGGGTGGCCTGATTGCTGTAGGAGTGTGTCCTGTGAACAGGCTTTCTGATGCATATGTGGAGCTTAATTCCGTGAAGAAGGAAAGTTTCTGTCCTAAGGATGTGTGGATACTTGTAAACGAATAATTGATGAAAAGAATCATATTGATCTGTGCATTGGCGCTTATGCCTGTGCTTCTTTCTGCTCAGTTCCGTGCCGGCATGAGTTACGAAGAGCTTGATGACAGCGAGACAGTCGCTGCATTCAAGTCTCATGTGCGTACTCTGTCCTCCGCTCATCTGGAAGGACGCAAGCCTGGATCTGAGGGTGAGAAGGAAGCGGCGGAATATGTCGAGCAGATGTTCAGGAAATATGGAGTGGATCTTCTGACTCCGAAAGACGGTGAAGTCTTCGGAATCATGAAGGAGAACGGTGATACGCTTACTTCCAGAAATGTGATAGGATTTGTAGAGGGATATGACAAGAAACTCCGTAATGACTACATTGTGGTTGCGGCCAGACTTGACAATATCGGTACAATGACCGTCACTGTGGACGGTAGGGAAGTCGAGCGTGTGTTTTACGGTGCAAACGGTAATGCATCAGGTCTTGCGATGCTGGTGGAGCTTGCCAGAATGGTTGAGACTAATTCCATAATGTTCAGAAGATCAGTGCTTTTTGCGGCTTTTGGCGCATCTGATGAAACATTTGCAGGTGCATGGTATTTTCTGAACCGTTCATTCTCAGATGCAGACCGTATAGACGCAATGATAAACCTCGATATGCTGGGAACCGGCTACAATGGCTTCTATGCATATACCGGTTCAAATGCAGATATGAACTCTGTGCTCAATACATTGGCAGGAGAACTTCAGCCTGTCCATCCGGAACTGACAGCTGCAGAGGTCTATCCGTCAGACCATCGTGCATTCTATGCCATGGATATTCCTTCCGTGGTCTTCACTACAGGAAGATATCCGGAACATAATACAGACCGTGATACTCAGTCCATCATTGACTATGAAATGATGGAACGTGAGTTGGAATATATTTATAACTACCTGCTTACATTGGCAAATCTGAATGATGCGCCATCTTTCCGACCTGTCCAGAGTTCGAATAGAGGACCTTCATTCGATGATGTGGTTTCATATTATGACTGCGACCAGCGTCCGACCTTCCTTAACAGTCAGGACCCGGCTCAGTTCCTTGAGAAATGGGTGTATCAGTATCTGAAATACCCGGAAGAGGCAGTCAGAGAAGGTGTCCAGGGACGTGTGATGGTGGAATTCATCATCGACAAGGATGGAAAGGTGACAAATGCACGAGTTGTCAAGGGCGTCTCGGACGAACTTGATGCGGAAGCACTGAAGGTGATAAATGCATCTCCGAAATGGAAACCTGGTAAGGTTGGAGGAAATAAGGTCAGGACATCCATAACAGTACCGGTGGAGTTCAGACTGGAAAAGAGCACTTCCAAGAAAAGTGTCGGAATAAAGAAATAAACAAAGAGAAATATACCTATGGATTACAATTTTAAGGAAATCGAGAGGAAATGGCAGGCATATTGGGCTGCCAACCAGACATTCAAGGCAGAAATTGACAGCAACAAGCCTAAGTATTATGTCCTCGACATGTTCCCGTATCCTTCAGGAGCGGGTCTTCATGTGGGACATCCGCTCGGATATATAGCAAGCGACATATACAGCCGTTACAAGAGACTTTGCGGATTCAATGTACTTCACCCTATGGGATATGATGCATTCGGTCTTCCTGCAGAGCAGTATGCTATCCAGACAGGTCAGCATCCAGCTGTAACTACAGAGAAGAACATTGCCCGTTATCGTGAGCAGATGGACAGAATCGGTTTCTCGTATGACTGGTCACGTGAGATCCGCACATGCGACCCTGGTTACTATAAGTGGACTCAGTGGGCGTTCCTTCAGATGTTTGACAGCTGGTATGACAATGTCCAGCAGAAGGCTCGTCCAATAGCTGAACTTGAGGCCGCATTTGCAGAGGGCGGAAGCGCAGCTGTTGATGCTGCTTGCGGTGAGGTAAAGCCTTTCACTGCTGCAGAGTGGGCTTCATACTCTGATCAGGAGAAGGCTGCAGTTCTTATGCAGTATCGTATCGCATATCAGGGCGAGACTGCTGTAAACTGGTGTCCTGCTCTTGGAACAGTGCTTGCTAACGATGAGGTGAAGGAAGGCTATTCTGTACGTGGAGGCCATCCGGTGGAGCAGAAGAAGATGACTCAGTGGCAGCTTCGCGTTTCTGCATATGCAGGTAGACTTCTTGAGGACCTCGAGGATCTTGACTGGACAGATTCTCTTAAGGATATGCAGCGTAACTGGATCGGAAAGAGCCAGGGTGCCGAGATGGTGTTCAAGGTGTCAAACGGCAGCCAGGAATATGATATGACCATTTTCACAACCCGTGCAGATACTGTCTTCGGAGTTACTTTCATGGTACTTGCTCCTGAGAGCGAGTGGGTGGAGAAACTTACTACCCCAGAGCAGAAGGAAGCTGTTGAGGAGTACCTTGCAATGGCGAAGAAGAAGACTGAGCGTGAGAGAATGATGGAAGCTCGCAAAGTGACAGGTGTGTTCTCCGGTTCATATGCAACTAATCCGCTTACAGGAAATAAGGTGCCGGTTTGGATCGGTGAGTATGTGCTTGCAGGTTATGGTACAGGTGCTATTATGGCAGTTCCTGCACACGATAGCCGTGACTATGCTTTTGCAAAGACATTTGATCTACCTATCATTCCTCTTATCGAAGGATGCGATGTGAGCGAGACAAGCTTCGATGCAAAGGAGGGTATCATGTGCAACTCTGGCTTCCTCAATGGCAAGACTGTGAAGGAGGCTATTCCAGCAGCTATCGACTATGTGGAGGCTCATGGCATCGGTCATAGAAAGGTAAACTACCGTCTTCGTGATGCCATCTTCTCTCGCCAGAGATATTGGGGAGAACCATTCCCGATGTACTTCAAGGATGGCGTTGCAACTCCTATGACACTTGAGGATCTTCCTCTTGAACTTCCGGAAGTTGACAAGTTCCTCCCTACAGAGACAGGTGAACCACCGCTTGGACGTGCAGCGGACTGGACATATGACGGGTATCCTGTGGAGTTGAGCACAATGCCAGGTTTTGCAGGCAGCAGCGCGTACTATCTCCGTTATATGGACCCACATAACAATGAATCACTTGTAGGCAAGGAGGCTGATGAGTATTGGAGAGATGTAGACCTCTACATCGGAGGTACTGAGCATGCTACAGGACACCTCATCTATTCACGCTTCTGGAACAAGTTCCTCTTTGACCTCGGATATGTATGTGAGAAGGAGCCGTTCAGAAAGTTGATCAACCAGGGTATGATCCAGGGACGTTCTAACTTTGTGTATCGTATCATCAATACTAATACATTCGTATCTTACGGCCTTAAGGACCAGTACGAGACCACAGAGATTCATGTTGACGTGAATATCGTAAGAAACGACCGTCTTGATACAGAGGCATTCAAGGCATGGATGCCGGACTTTGCAAATGCTGAGTTCATCCTTGAGGATGGCGAGTATGTCTGCGGATGGGCAGTAGAGAAGATGTCGAAGTCAATGTTCAATGTCGTTAATCCGGATATGATCTGTGATACTTATGGCGCTGATACATTGAGACTTTACGAAATGTTCCTCGGACCTCTCGAGCAGTCTAAGCCATGGGATACAAAGGGTATTGACGGTGTGAACAGATTCCTTAAGAAGGTATGGAGAATGTTCTATGACAGAGACGGATTCATCGTTACTGATGAAAAGGCTTCCCCAGAGGAACTCAAGTCTCTCCACAAGCTTATCGGAAAGGTCAAGGCAGACATCGAGGCATTCTCATTCAATACTGCAGTGAGTGCGTTCATGATTGCAGTGAATGAGCTTACAGATCTCAAGTGTAACAAGAGAGAGATTCTTGAGCCGCTTACAATCCTTCTTTCTTCTTTTGCACCACATATCGCCGAAGAGCTTTGGGAGGCACTTGGTCATGGTGAAAGCATCACTTATGCGTCATTCCCTGAATACGTCGAGGCATACACAATCGAGAACAACTGCACATATGCTGTGTCATTCAACGGAAAGACAAGATTTACAGTTGAACTTCCTGTAGATATGTCCAAGGAAGATGTGGATGCACATGTCCGTTCTCTCGAACAGACTGCCAAATATGTCGGAGAAGGCAACATTGTGAAAGTGATTGTAGTACCAGGTAAGATTGTAAACATCGTAGTGAAATAAACAGACCTGACCTATGAAATTGAATAAGGTTCTGAATGTTTTATGGGATTATTTCCTGATGACTGTAGGTTCCGTCATATTCTGTATGGCGTGGACCTCCTTCCTCATTCCGAACGGTCTCGCCAGTGGTGGACTTACAGGACTCTGTACCATCCTTCAGTATGGTACAGGTATTCCTATCGGAGTCTCATATTCTGTTCTTAATATATTGCTTCTGGTTCTTGGAGTCCTTACTTTGGGAAAAGCTTTTGGAATCAAGACGATTTATGTGATAGGTCTCACATCTCTTCTTTTCGAGGTACTGCCTAAGTTCCCTGCTCTTGAAGTGATGATGGACGAGAAACTTCTCGTTGCCCTTGTCGGTGCCGGAATGGAGTCAATAGGTATCGGTCTTGTACTGCTCAGGGGTGGTAGTACTGGTGGCACGGACATCCTGGCCATGATGATAAACAAGTATTGGCCATTGTCTCCCGGAAAGGTATATCTGTACTCGGACATCATAATCATTACATTGCTTCTCTTCGTTCCTGGAAAGGGCTTTGCTGATATGATTTATGCCTTTGTGGTAATGCTCGGATTCTCAATGGGAATCGATTATGTACTTCTGGGAAACAAGTCTTCCGTACAGATCCTGGTTTTCTCTGAAAAGTATAAGGATATCGCCGATCATATAATAAATGACCTGGACAGAGGTGTTACTGCAATTCAGTCTGTCGGATGGTATTCTCAGAAGGAAAGCAAGGTCCTTCTTATAATCTCGAGAAAGCAGCAGATGAATGAAGTTGTGCACGAGATAAAGAATATAGACAAGAAAGCGTTCATCTCTATTTCGACTGCAATGAGTGTCTATGGTGAAGGCTTTGAAGAAGTCAAGACCGGACTTAAGGTATTGAAGAATAAGAAACAGGAGGATGAAAATGAGTAATATGCTTTTGAAGAAATCTTTTGGAACAGTACTGAAGGAATATGCGCTTGTTACGGTGGGAGTAATCGCATATGCATTAGGCTGGTCAATATTTCTCCTTCCAAACAACCTGATCGGCGGTGGTGTGTCCGGTTTTGCATCAATCCTCTATTACGCTACAGGCTTTCCGATGGGTGCAACCTACTTCATACTGAATGCCTTGCTGATTCTGATAGGAACAAAGATTCTTGGTACCGGATTCGGAGGAAAGACTATCTATGCGATATTCATGACTTCAATCATGTTGAGTGTGATGCCGAAGATCATTCCTTCCGACTTCATCCATGAGTTTGCCTTGTCCAACGGCAAGATCATATGTACTTTCCTTGGAGGTATAATAGCAGGTTTCGGAATCGGTCTTTCCATCTCTCAGGGTGGAAGTACCGGTGGTACTGATATCGTTGCATTGCTGTGGTGCAAGTTCTACCCGGCTTCGCCAGGTAAGGTGATTCTTATCATCGATCTCGGAATCATCATGTCGTCCCTTCTATTCCCTTCATATACAGAGTCAGGCGAGATGCTCAACTTTGCGGATAAGCTGGCAGTTGTCGTATATGGTCTTATCCAGGTGACTGTAAGCGGATACGCGGTGGATATGTATCTGTCTGGCTCCAAGCAGTCTGTACAGGCATTCATCTTTACAAAGAAGGTGGAGGAAATGGCAGATGCAATCGCATTTGATATGAAGAGAGGAGTCACTGTACTGCCTGCTAAGGGATGGTATTCAAAGGAGGAAAAGCAGGTCTTGATGGTAGTTACAAGAAAGACGGACCTCAATCCTCTTCTTAGATATGTCAAGAATATTGATCCGGATGCCTTCCTGTCCGTATCCTCTGTGATGGGAGTTTATGGTCAGGGTTTTGATACAATTAAGGTAAAGCCCAAAAAGAAAAATGTATCAAAAGTGACAGCGGAATAATAAGAAAAAGAAAAAAGACTAAAAAAAAGAAAAATGTGATGAATGTCGTCGGATCCATGCGGAATGGACCGGCGACATTCTCTATTTTTGTTTGTCTAAGATTTATTTTATGATTACGATTCTTTCAATAACATTGATCATCATTCTCCTTTCTGCCGCTGTTTTTCAGATGATCAAGAACAACCGTTCGAAAGGTTATACCGATTCAAGGTCTGTCATGATGCCACGTGTCTTATTGGTTCTTGTGCCTATGTCCCTTTGTGGATTAGTGTGTGGCGCATCAGACCCTTTCAGACTGCTTTCTGACAGTGTTCTTGCCGTTGTATCCACATCACCGATGATCTTGTCCATGAGGCCGGTAGGAAAACTGCCGTTTCATATCGGACCGGTTCCGATAATCCTTCCGCTGATGACTCTATATTATATGTTGTGTATTGCAGGCCTGCTGAAAATATTCGCTTCATCAATGTTTCTGTTCATTGCAGGAATCATGTCAGTGTCTTTTGCATGCTTTTATCTGTGGATGATATGGAAGAGGTTGCGTGATGTGAAATCAGTCATCAGGTCGGGCAATGTATGGGCATATGTCACCCTATGTATGGATGCGGTATATGTGTTGTATCCGATGTTGATTCTGGCGGCTCTGTTTTCGATCTATCTCCTGCTGCCGGATCTGGCAGATATTCTTGTAAGCATAGCAGTCATCCTTCTTATTGCAGAAGTAGTCGCCATATCCGTAAGAATCTCCTTCGATTCTGCATTTGCAGTATTTCATAACCATGAAAGAGTGATAGTGGAGTCCATGAAGATTGCTCATGTCGAGGTTTCGCCGTCTCCGAATTCACGTGGTGAGGATCAGTATAAGGAACTGTATGAGCGCATTGTTCTTTATTTTGAAATGTCCAAGCCCTATCTTGACGGTAATCTGACAATAAACGATGTGGTTAAGGTGGTCTATTCAAACAAGGTCTATATCTCTAAAGCAATATGCCATTACACCGGTCGAAACTTCCGCCAGTTTGTCAATTATTATAGGGTCACCTATTCCATGGACCTGTTTAGAGCCAATCTCGAATTCAAGGTTTCAGAGCTTGCTGAGAAGAGCGGCTTCAATACGGTAGTCTCATACACGATGGCTTTTCGTCTGTTTATGAATGAGACTCCAAGCGAATGGTGTAGGAAAGAGCGCTCAAAGATTCTAAAGCAGAAAAAATGATTATCTTTGCGGATATTTGAGATTAACAGATTTTAAAATATTGTCATATATGGCTGACGAGAAGATTATTTTTTCAATGAACGGAGTGGGTAAGATCCTCCCACACAATAACAGGGTCATTCTCAAGGATATCTACTTGTCGTTCTTCTACGGTGCAAAGATCGGTATTGTCGGACTTAACGGTTCCGGTAAATCGACACTGATGAAGATCATTGCTGGTATCGAGACCGGATATCAGGGTGAGGTGGTCTGGGCTCCTGGCTATTCTGTAGGTTACCTTGAGCAGGAGCCTCAGATGGACCCTGACAAGACTGTCATCGAGGTTGTCCAGGAAGGAGTTCAGGAAGTCATGGACATTCTCAAGGAATATGAGGAAGTGAACCTCAAGTTCTGCGAGCCTATGTCTGATGAAGAGATGGCTGCACTTATCGAGCGCCAGGGAGAACTCACAGAGAAGATTGAGAACTGTGGCGGATGGGAAATTGATTCCAAGCTCGAAAGAGCGATGGATGCACTTCAGTGTCCTCCGTCTGATGCTAAGGTTTCAACATTGAGTGGTGGTGAGCGTCGTCGTGTCGCTCTATGCCGTCTTCTTCTCCGTCAGCCGGATGTGCTTCTTCTCGACGAGCCTACCAACCACCTTGATACTGAGAGTATCCAGTGGCTCGAGGCGCACCTCCAGCAGTACAAGGGTACAGTAATCGCTGTAACGCATGACCGTTACTTCCTTGATAACGTGGCGGGATGGATCCTCGAACTTGACAGAGGTGAAGGTATTCCATGGAAAGGAAACTATTCTTCATGGCTTGATCAGAAGAGCACACGTCTTGCACAGGAAGAGAAGCAGGAAAGCAAGCGTCGCAAGGCTCTCGAAAGAGAGTTGGAGTGGGTGCGTATGGCTCCAAAGGCACGTCATGCCAAGTCTAAGGCACGTCTGGGCGCATATGAGAAACTTGCTGCTGATGACGGACGCGAGAAGGAGGCAGCTCTCGAAATCTTCATTCCTAATGGACCTCGTCTTGGAAACAAGGTGATCGAGTTCAAGAACGTATCAAAGGGATTCGGAGACAAGCTCCTTTATGAAAATCTCAACTTTGTTCTTCCACCTGCAGGTATCGTAGGTGTCATCGGACCTAACGGTGCCGGTAAGACTACTCTTTTCCGCCTGATCATGGGTCTTGATGCTCCTGATACAGGTGAGATTACAGTAGGAGAGACTGTTAAGTTGGCTTATGTCGACCAGCAGCACAGAAGCATCGATCCTGACAAGACTGTATATGAGACAATCGCAGACAATTCTGAGTTTGTGAAGCTCGGAAAGAAGGAGGTCAATGCTCGTGCTTATGTTTCCCGCTTCAACTTCTCAGGTGCTGATCAGGAGAAGCTTTGCGGAATCCTTTCCGGTGGTGAGAGAAACCGTCTCCACCTTGCTCTTACTCTCAAGGATGAAGGTAACGTGCTTCTTCTCGACGAGCCTACAAACGATGTTGACGTAAATACAATCCGTGCTCTTGAGGAGGGTCTTGAGAATTTTGCAGGCTGCGCTGTGGTTATTTCCCATGACCGTTGGTTCCTGGACCGTATCGCTACTCATATCCTTGCTTTCGAGGGTGATTCTCAGGTGTACTTCTTTGAGGGAACATACTCTGAGTATGAGGAAAACAAGAAGCGCCGACTCGGTAATGAAGAGCCTAAGCGCTTCAAGTATAAGAAACTGATGGCGGAGTAAGCTGTCAGTACATAACAACAGCGGCCGGTAACAAACCGGCCGCTGTTGTTTTATATGTTTTTTTGCGCCCTTAGAAGTTGAAGTATCTTTCGGCGTTGTTGTAAGAGATGTCTTTGACCATCTGGTGGATGAACTCCATCTCTGATGCAGGAAGCTTGCCGTTCTGGATGTCTTCTCCTATAAGGTTGCAGAGTATTCTGCGGAAGTACTCATGGCGCGGATAAGAGATGAAGCTTCTGGAATCAGTAAGCATACCGACGAATCTGCTGAGAAGTCCAAGAGAAGAGAGTGCGTTAAGCTGCTTCTTCATGCCGTCCTCCTGATCGAGGAACCACCAGCCAGAACCGAGCTGCATCTTTCCAGGACATGTATTGTCATTGAAAGTATATGCCATTGTTGCCAACACCTCGTTGTCCTTAGGGTTGAGGTTGTAGAGGATTGTCTTTGCAAGTTTGTCTTCCATTGCGAGCCTGTTCAGGAACTTATGTCCTGCTGCGGCGCAAGGCAGGTCCAGAATTGCATCGAATCCCGTATCTGCTCCGATAAGGTTGAACATCTTTGTGTTGTTGTTTCTGATAGGACCGATATGGAACTGCTGTGCCCACCCCATATCATGATACATTCTTCCGAGGTCAAGGAAAATGGCACTTCTGAATTTGAGGGCCTCCTGTTCTGAAGGACGCTTTCCGCTGAGTGAATTGCGGAATATCTTTTCGATTTCGTCCATCTCGAAGTCTTCAGCATAGAATGTGTCCATACCATGGTCAGAGATACGGCATCCCATCTCATTGAAGAAGTGCATTCGCTTGCGAAGAGCATCGAGGAGATCCTGGTATGAATTTATTTCAACACCCGCTGCAGAAGCCAATGTCCTTATGTACTCCTTGTACATTTCAGGATTATCTACTGCCATTGCCTTGTCAGGACGCCAGGTCGGAAGAACCTTTGTGCCAAAAGGATTGTCCTTTATCTGTTTGTGATATTCGAGGCTGTCGGCAGGATCGTCAGTTGTGCAGACGACCTTGACATCGAATTTTCTCATCAGGGCCTGTCCTCTATATTCTTCTGTCTGGAGTTTCGCCGTACATTCATCATATATTTTCCGAGCTGTTGATGGCTTGAGGATATCGTAGATGTCGAATACTCTGGCAAGTTCAAGGTGTGTCCAATGATATAACGGATTTCTCATTGCATATGGAACAGTTTCTGCCCATTTCTCAAACTTCTCATAACTTCCACGGTTGCCGGTGATATATTCTTCAGGGACTCCGTTACCTCTCATTGCTCTCCATTTGTAGTGGTCTCCGCCGAGCCATACCTCCGTAAGGTCGCTGAACTGATAATTGTCCGCTATCATCTTTGGCACAAGATGGCAATGGTAGTCGATGATAGGCATCTTTTCTGCACTTTCGTGGTAGAGCTCACGTGCGAAATCATTAGTGAGCATGAAGTCGTCGTGGATGAACGGTTTAGATATAAAGTCCATATTTTGCTGCTGTTAACGTTATTCCGAATAATTCGGGGTTAAATATACGAAATTATCCGTGAGCGTGCACGAAAAACTTGTCCTTATTATTTTTTACTATATTTGCACGCTTAAACCTAAAAATCATGAATAGATTCAGACCATTCATTCTTTCGTCCATCCTGATTCTGTCTGCTTTGATGGCATACGGTGTGTGGACGCTTCCTAAGCCTCAGCCTGCTGATGCTCAGGGATTTTCATCGGCTCGTGTTGTCAAGGATATTGAAGTCATATCAAAGGAAAATCATTCCGTGGCACATCCCCAGGAGCGTGCACGAGTGAGAGAGTATCTTGTGGAGAGACTTCAGGGCCTTGGAGCAGATTCAGTAAGACTTTTTGAGTACGATTCTCTGATAGGACCTAAAAACAAGGCTTTCATCTACACATTTGATGCAGTGGATGTACTTGCAGAGTTCCCTCCGATGACTCCGTCAGAAGATGATACTTATCTGATGTTTGTTGCACACTATGATTCAAGATATGCTCAGATCATGCCTAAGGATACCGTATGGTCATACGGAGCAGCTGATGACGGATACGGAATCGGAGTTACTCTTGAGACAGTGTCTCAGCTTCTCAAACAGCGTGAGCATTGGCATCAGGGTGTGAAGGTGCTCTTTACAGATGCGGAAGAAGTCGGTATGATGGGAATGACAGCAATGTGGGAGAATGACCGTGAGGTCTTTGATAATGTCGGACTTGTCATCAATCTTGAAGCTCGCGGACCTTATGGTCCGGCTCTTCTTTTCGAGGCTTGCCCTGGAAACGATAAGGTAATGGAACTCTATGCAGATGCAGCAAAGAACAAGTATACATATTCTTTGACTACTGTGGTGTATAACTTCATGCCTAACTTCACAGATTTCACCATCATCAAGGATGAAATCCCTGGATTGAATTTCTCGACAATCACAGATATCAACCACTACCATACTGATCTTGACAATTTCAGTAATATCAGCGAAATGTCGATTCAGCACTATGGAGCTCAGGTCCTTCCTGTAGCGATGAAATATCTGACTACAGCCGAGTATTCTGACAAGAACTACTTCAAGTCTGACAAGGATGCTACCAACTTCACAATTCCTCTTCTGGGACTTTTCAACTTCAGCAAGAGCGGTTACAGGATCTTTAATATCGTCGTGTTCCTTCTCTTCCTTGGTCTTGTCTGTCTTGAGGCTGTAAGAGGTCGAATCAAGGTGTCAAAGGTGCTCAAGATATCTCTGGGTACTCTTCTTATAGGAGTGGGTGTTCTTGCTTTCGGTGAACTTGTCGGATATGTCTGCTCAATGATTGCTGGAGCTAAGTTCAAGCCTTTCGGTATAGTACAGGGAATCCCATTTGACAACATTGCGATGATTGCTGCTACAGTTCTTATTGCAGTAGCCGTGATTGCTGCATATGTGGTCGCAAGGAAGAAGGCAGTACGTATGGTAGCCGGTTCAATGAGAGCAAGCGCTTCGTCAAATGCTGTTTCCAAGCATGCATATAATGTTCTCTATGGAGTACTCGTCCTTATGTTTGTGCTCAGCCTGGCGCTCTTGTTTGCAATCGGTGAGAACATCATGTTCATCGTACCTCTTGTATTTGCTACAGCTGCAATGGTACTTTATCGTCTTACTTCGCTTAAGGTGTGGATTGTGCTTGCAGTAGCAGCAATTCTCCTCCATGCATTCTCGTTCTATTTTGCTCTCGCCATGGCACTTACCATCGGAGCATACGGTGCGGTTGCAATGCTTGCATTCTTCGATATGGTGGTAATTATCCCGCTCTGCAACCTCTACCTCCTTTCAAATTCAAAGAAGAAGTAAGATAATCATATCGTAAACAACATCCCCGTCAGTGGCTCGCTTCGCAGAAGCATTGGTATATGCTTCGCTCGCACACTGACGGGGATGTTGTTTAGTATGATGCCAATGAGGCATCAGGTGATGTTAGTATCCGAAGATTTCTTCGAGGGAGAGGGTCTGGATCGGACCGAGAGTCTTGAGATACTTGGTGTCAAGATCCTTGATGTCGCCGAGGATTCCGTAAACATATGGACGGTTCTCAACCCACTTGTCCTGAGCAGCCTTTACATCCTCAAGTGTAAGAGTCTGGGCAACCTCGTAGAGTTTCTTGTCTCGTGGCTCTGTGATTCCGAGCTCTCTGTCAGACATATATTTGCTGATGACTCCCTGACCTCTTACGCGGTTGGTGCGTAAACGTGAGATAAGAGCTTCTTTCGCAACGTCGAATGCGGCCTGTGATTCTGGCATGTCGTTGATGATCTCGTCGAATGCCTCGATGGCTGTCTTCATCTTGTCGTTCTGAGTTGCGATGAATGCATAGTACATATATGTGTCATTCCTGTGAGAAGGCATCATGAGACGTGCCTGTGATGAATATGCAAGACCGCGTGCCTCTCTCATTTCCTGGAATACGATTGCATTCATACCGCCTCCGAAGTATTCGTTGTACATTGTGATGTATGGATCAGCTGCGAGATCGAACTTTTCACCTCTGTTAGAATACTGGAAATAGTAGATCTGCTTAGCGTCATACTGTACCATGTACACCTTGCTTGCAGGTGTGCTGAGATATTCCGGATATGACATCTCAAGAGGCTTGAGCTCTGATGCTATAGTGTGGTTCTCTGAAATCATCTTCGAGAGTTCCGCCTCAGATGCAGGACCATAATACATGACCTCGTGCTGGCAGCCAAGAATTTCGCGCACCTTTGAGAGAAGTTCCTCTGAAGTCAGAGCCATGATCTCGTCATTTGTGAGAGTGGTCTTTCTGATGAACTCAGGTCCGTAGTATACATATTTCTGCAGAGCACTGAAGCAGCTTGACTGGTTGAGCTTCGAGTTCGCACGTGACTTCAGCATATCTGCCTTGAGGTTTGCAAGAATCTCCTCGTCAGGGACTGCATTGTATGCAAGGTCCTCAACAATCTTCATTGCAGCAGGAAGGTTCTCATTGAGACCGCTGAATGAAATGTTTGTTGCAGATGTACCGGCATTGAGTCTGAATGAACATGCCAGCTGGTAGAGCTTCTGAGCTATTTCCTCAGCAGTCATTGTCTGTGTTCCGAGATAGTACAGATAATTGAATGCAAGGTTGAGGGCCGGATCCTGCTCTGTACCTTTGTTGAATCGGTATGTGAGGGTTGCGATGTCGTTGATCTCATTCTTTACATAAAGAACATCAAGACCCTCTGCATTGAACTTCTTCAGCTGCTTGTCATAATCTACAAATACTGGCTCGATAGGAACTACTTCAGACGCCTGAATCTCTGCAAGGAATGCGCTCTGAGTGTCTCTGTTAGCCTTGATAGGAGTAATCTTAGGTGCAGAAACCTTCTGCACGTTCTTGTCTTCGCCGAAACGCTTGTAGACGATAGCGTAATTGTTCTCGCCAAGATACTTGTTTGTCCAGTCGATCACATCCTGCTTTGTAACTTTGCTGAGATCATCGATCCATGCCACCTCGTCAGCCCAGTCTGTTCCATTGATGAAAGACTGTACAAACATGTCTGCTCTGCTTGAGTTGCTTTCAAGCTGAGACATCTGAGATAACTTGAGGTTGTTGATGGTTCCCTCGATCACAGTCTCGTCAAACTCTCCGTTGCGTAACTTCGCAACTTCAGCAAGAAGAAGGTCACGAACTTCTTCAAGAGTCTGTCCCTGCTTTGCTTCTGCAAGAAGGATGAACTCACCGGCATCCGGTCTGGTGTAAGCCTCTGACTGAGCACCGAGGACCTTCTGCTGCTGATTCAGGTTGAGGTCGATGAGACCCGCCGAACCATTGTAAAGAATATAAGAAACTACAGAAGCTGTAAGAGCCTCGTCTGTGCCTGCGCCAGGATACTTCCATCCGAGCATGACAAGTTCTGAATCAATGCCGTAAACCTCCTTTGACTGAGGAGTCTCGATTACAGACTTGGTCTCGAACTTAACGTCAGGAAGCTCGCTGTTAGGCTCCATCTGACCGAAGTACTTCTCGATGATGCCTACCATTTCGTCCGGATCGAAGTCACCGCTGAGACAGATTGCTATATTATTAGGAACATAGTATGTCTTGTGGTAGTTCTTGATGTTTGTGATTGATGGATTCTTGAGATGCTCCTGAGTACCGAGAACAGTCTGTGTTCCATAAGGATGATCAGGGAAGAGCATGCCGTCAAGGCTTTCAAGTGCCTTTCTGAAGTCATTTGTGAGGGACATATTCTTCTCCTCATACACAGTCTCGAGCTCTGTGTGGAAACCTCTGAGTACAGGATTCATGAATCTGTCCGCCTCTATTCGAGCCCAGTTCTCGATCTGGTTTGATGGAATATCTTCAACATATACCGTCATGTCTGTAGAAGTATATGCATTGGTGCCATCTGCACCGATCACAGACATAAGCTTGTCGTATTCGTTGGGAATTGCATAGCCTGAAGCAACGTAGCTTACTGAGTCAATCTTCTGATAGATCGCCGCTCTTTCTGCCTCGTCTGTTGTGTTGCGGTAAACCTCGAACAATGCCTCAATCTCGTCGAGAAGCGGTTTCTCTGCAGCATAGTCAGATGTTCCGAAGTTCTGAGAACCCTTGAACATGAGGTGCTCGAAATAGTGGGCAAGACCTGTAGTCTCCGAAGGGTCATTCTTGCCTCCTACCTTAACTGCGATATAAGTCTGGATACGTGGGGTCTCCTTGTTTACACTCATATAGACCTTAAGCCCGTTGTCGAGAGTGTAGATCTTTGTTCCGAGGGGATCGCCCTTCACAGTTTCGTACTTGTACTGTGAGCAGGATGCAAGGATAAGGATCAGCGCTCCTGCCAAAATGGTTAGGATTCGTTTCATTTTATGGTATTTTAGTTGTTTTTCTAGGATTCCCGATCGGGTCGGGAATGACTTTGATCGGGTCGGGAATGACGGCTTAGTCACGACGGGCGAGTCCGATATAATAGAGGAGGGTCGCAAGTGATCCGAGAGCGGCGATTACATATGTGTATGCGGCCCATTTGAGAGCATCGATAGCCATAGGGCGGGTCTGACTGTCAGTTATGCCTGTCTGTGTCAGCCATGAGATTGCGCGGCTGCTGGCATTGATCTCCACCGGGAGAGTGACGAAGCTGAATAGGGTAGTGCTTGCAAAAAGAATGATGCCGAACCACAGAAGACCTGGGAATGTATTTATCATAAGCACTCCAAGAAGGAGGACCCACTGCACGATATTTGAGGCAAAGTTTACCACCGGCACGAGGGCAGAGCGCAACCTGAGTGGAGAGTAGCCCATGGCATGCTGCACTGCATGTCCGCACTCGTGTGCAGCAACAGCAGCCGCAGCGACGCTTCTGCTTGCATATACCCCTTCGCTGAGGGCGACTGTCATGGTCTGCGGATTGAAATGGTCTGTAAGCATTCCTTTGGTAGGAACAACCTTTACATTATATATTCCATGGTCATGGAGCATCTTCTGTGCGACTTCGGCTCCAGTCATGCCAGACGGAAGACCTACCTGGGAATATTTGTTGAAACGGCTCTGGAGCATCTGCTGCACTAGGAAACTCAGAACCATTACGATGATCATAATCATCCAAATGTTCATGTTCAATATGATTTAATAGTTAACAATTCGTAAAAATAGTCTTTTCTACTGACAAAATGTCCGGAAGCAGTATTTATTTTGTCGGCGCATATATATGCAAAATTTATTCCTATCTTTGCATCATGTACATCAACAGCGACTTTTCAAGGCTTGAGATCGATCTTAAAGGATGCCTTGACAACTATAAATATTTCAGATCAAAACTTGAGGATACGACCAAGCTTCTCGTGCTCGTGAAGGCCAATGCATATGGCCACGGAGCAGTGGAGTTTGCATCTCTCATGGAAAACGCCGGTGCTGACTATCTGGCGGTTGCATATCCTGTAGAAGGTATCGAACTGCGTCAGGCTGGCATAAAGTCGCCTATCATAGTCCTTACAGCCGGAACAGATTCTTTCGAACAGATAGTGAATTACGGACTGGAACCGGGAATTCCGAACCTGTTTTCTCTCAAGGAACTCTGTGCTGTTCTTGCAAAAAGAGGAATGAGGGATTTTCCGGTACATATCAAACTGGATTCAGGTATGCATCGTCTCGGATTCATGACAGACGAACTGAACGAACTTGAAGATTTTCTCAAGGATTGTGAATATGTAAAGGTTAAGTCTCTTTATTCACATCTTGCAGCATCCGACGATCCTGACCATGATGCATTCACTCACGACCAGGTCGCCCTTTTCAAGAAGAATGCAGACTTTATATCCGAGTCTCTCGGTTACAAGCCAATGTACCATGTGCTGAACTCTGCAGGTATCGAGAGATTTCCTCAGTATCAGTTCGATATGGTACGTCTTGGTATAGGAATCTATGGTGTGAGCGCAATTCCAGGCAATACTCTGGCTCCGGTGGCATCCTTCAAGTGTAAGGTTCTTCAGGTCAAGACCCTGAAACCTGGTGATGGTACCATAGGTTACGGCCGTCATGGAAAGATTGCATCTGAAGGAACAGTGATCGCCACGATTCCGGTGGGGTATGCTGATGGAATCGACAGACATCTCAGCCGTGGAAAAGGTCGCTTTTCAATAAACGGACACCGTGTGCCTACAATCGGAAACATATGCATGGACATGTGCATGTTGGACGTGACAGGACTTGACGTCAAGGTCGGTGATACCGTGACAATCTTTGGCGAAGATCCGACAATCGTTGAACTTGCCGATGTCCTCGGAACCATCCCGTACGAGATCTTGACTTCTGTTCCACGTCGAATCGAGCGTATAATCGTAAAATAATGGAAACACTCAACAATAAATATAAAGTCCTCTTCGTGTGCCTGGGAAACATCTGCCGCTCTCCGGCAGCTCATGCAATCTTTGAACACTATGTGCGAGAGGCTGGACTCCAGGACAGGATAAAGGCTGATTCTGCCGGTACATATGGCGGTCATGCAGGCGAGCAGCCTGACCGTAGAATGAGGACTGCAGCCCTCTATCGAGGTTTTGCGGTGACGCATATTTCAAGGAAGGTAAAGGCGATGGATTTCCTGGACTGCGACCTGATTGTAGCGATGGACGACCAGAACTACGAAGACCTCATGCATCTTGCACCTTCTGTTGAGGCAACTCATAAGATCGTCCGTATGGCAGATTATCTGACAACCCATAAGATTTCGTACATTCCTGATCCATATTATATGGGTGCTGAAGGTTTCAGCCATGTCCTCGACCTGCTTGAGGAAGCATGTCAGAACCTTCTTGAGAGTCTGAAGTAAAAACATTATATTTGCGCCGGGGATTATGGCTACAGGGAAATCCGGTTAAAGTCCGGAGCTGTGCCCGCAACGGTAAGTCTCGATAAGGAGAACAAGTCCGAACACCTGCCATAGTCAAGTCAAACTGATGGAGCCCGGGGGCAGGCTTCTGTGAAGGCGTTCAATAATGTTAACATCAATTCTTATTTCTGCAGGTCTGCTGTTGTCGGGCCTGCCGTCTGACTCTCATGAGTCACTCTCAGACTCGCTCCATGCGGTCACAATCACAGCCGACAAAGGCGTAACAGTTTCAAGGGCAGACACACTCAAGCCCGGTAATTCATTTTCAGTTTCTGATGTACTTCTGCGCAGCTCAGGTTTCCATGTGGGAGACAATGGCGGTTTTGCTGGACTCAAGACCGTGAGCCTCAGAGGTTTGGGAAGTGCGCATACTGCTATCTATGTAGATGGTGTACGCGTCGGAAACGTTCAGTCCGGCCAAAACGACCTAGGTATGATCGGTACGGAAAATCTTGCTTCCGTAGTCGTTGATTATGCCCAGAACAGCGTATCGTTCAATACTGCACGTCCTGTATTTGCAGATAGTCCGGTAGCCGGTGCAGTCCGTCTGGATGGAGGTTCATTCGGAACATGGCTTCCTTCTGCAAGACTGGATTTCCGTCTTTCAGACAAACTCTCACTCTCAGCAAACGCTTCAGGAGTATTCAGCAAGGGAGACTTCACCTATGGCGATGGGCTTGTCAGAGATAACAACGATGTCACTCAGGTGCGTGCTGGACTTGATCTTTTCGGTATCATGAATGGTGGCGACTACCATGTGAAGGCTTATTACAACGATGTGGACCGCGGTACTCCAGGATCGACATCATGGCCGTCAGAAGACAGGCAGAGCGACAAGAACGGATTTGTCCAGGCTGTCATGCGCAAGAATTTCTCGCCTCTTTATACATTGCATCTCAGCGGAAAGGTATCGTATGACAACCTTTTCTATGCAAGTCCATGGGGCGACAGCAATTATGGACAGACAGAACTTCAGCTCAATACTGCACATGACTTCCAGATCAGACAGTGGTGGAAGATGTCTCTTGCAGCAGATGTCCAGTGGGATGACCTCAAGTCATCAAATTATAATGCATCCAGAGTAACAGCCTTTTCTGCACTCGCAACTTCATTCCGCACAGCGAGATTCTCTGCAGATCTTGCCCTTGAGTATTCCGGAGCATTTGACAGCGGCTATCTCTCCCGCAATGCACTCTCTCCTTCGGCAAACCTTCGTCTGAAGATTGTCGAGGGACTCGATGTCTTAGCTTTCGGACGTCGCGCGTACCGTGTGCCTGTTTTCAACGAACTTTATTATGTGGATTATGGTAACCCTGAACTCAAGCCGGAAGATGCATGGCTTACAGATGTCGGAGTAGACTTCAACAGGAAGGTCTCATCCGCATGGACTTTGAAGGCAAAGCTTGACGGTTTCTGCAACCTCCTCTCCAATAAGATCACATCGGCTCCTACAGCAGAAGATCCTAACATCTGGCTTCCATACAATATCGGTAAGGTGAATTCTCTCGGTGTGGATGTCGCTGCAGGTTTCGTGCATGATGGACAGTGGAACTACTCGTTCGATGCAAGATATACATATCACTCAACAGTAGACAAGACACCGGATTCATACACATATGATCAGCAGATCCCATATGTGGCTCGTCATGTAGTCGTTCTTGTTGCAGACGTGGAATGGAAAGGATGGAGTCTGAATCCT
Source organism: Bacteroidales bacterium (assembly GCA_017555965.1). Lineage (GTDB taxonomy): Bacteria > Bacteroidota > Bacteroidia > Bacteroidales > UBA932 > Cryptobacteroides. The sequence continues at coordinate 3,913 of JAFZFH010000090.1, read as the reverse complement.
GTATGGCAGATGCGCGCAGGCAGAACAGACAGCATAGGGGAACTCCCTGACTGGAAGACTCTTGACCTTACTCTTGCGAAGTCTTTCAATATAAAGAATACGTCTCTTGTCGTGAAGCTTTCTGCAAAGAATCTTTGTGACTGCAGATACGAGACTGTAAGCGGCTATCCTATGCCTGGCCGCAGCATTATGGGCGGATTTGAATTTAAATTCTAAAATATGTTAAGTCTTTTATATGTACTTGTGTCTGGAATAGCCCTGCCGATAGGCGGGGTCCAGATGCAGTATCTCTGGAGAAATCAGTTGGGCGATGTCTATAGTCTCGGACTCGGAAGTGCAGCCTGCCTTGGTGCTGCAGCAGCAACCATGTCAGGATGGTGCTCGCTGACAGTGGGCAGCTTCATCTGTACTCTGATCTGTACGGCAGTATGCTTTTTCGTAACACTCAAGGTCAGCACACAGCATCTGATCACATTCGGAATCCTCTTCGGAACCTTTATCGGTTCATTGGGTACGATTGTCGTGACCAATGCTCCCAATGCCGACCTTCTTAAGCAGTATTATATATGGGGAGCAGCCAACTTCAACCTTGAAGGAGTCACAACACAGGATATAATATTCTCTCTTATCCTTTACGCCATCGGACTAGGAGCTGCAATCTGGACTGCCAGAAGTCTGACAAAGCATATGAAGGGAGAACTTGAACTCAGCAATATGTACAAGGCCCTTCTTCTTTTGGCGATCATGTTCCTTGTAACAAGTGCTGTGTCAATATGCGGCCCTATCGGATTCATCTCTCTCGGAGTTCCTAACCTCAGCCGCATCCTCTGCAAGAGTACAGACATCAGAAAGCATTATCTGATATCCAGTGCAATGGGAATAGGTCTTCTGCTGGTTACATACCTGGTGGCGACTCATGTGAACTTCTGGGGTATTTATCTCCCTATAAGCGCAACAATGGCCATCATTGCGCTTCCGCTGATGGCCATTCCGTTCATTAAGAATTCTTAATGATATATTTTAGATCATAAGACCGGCCTTTACCTTATCGGCAACTTCCTGACCTTTAAGTTTGGCAAGGATTGCGAGACCGAAATCCTGGGCCCAGCCCGGACCACGTCCTGTAATTACCTGACCGTCCACTATGACGCCTTCCTTTATATACTCTGCACCAGCAGCTGTAAGGGCCTCCTCAAAGCCGTCGTAGCATGTCATCTTCTTGCCATTCAGGTCAGGGAGTAGGGTAAGGACTACGCTTGGAGCAGCGCATATCGCAGCTACTGTACCGCCTTCTGTATAATGTTGCTGCATGATGTCCATCAGCTTGCCGAATGCAGCAAGATTTGATGAACCCGGCATACCGCCAGGGAAGATCATCACGTCTGAAGGAAGGCATGGACCGAACGAAGTAGATGCTCTGAACTCTCCGAAAGCCATATCTGCAACGACAGGGATTCTGTTGGAACTTGTAACGATCCTGTCGTCATAAATCGATACTGTCTTTACATTCACTCCGCCTCTGCGAAGCATGTTTACGGTTGTCAGGGCCTCTGATACCTCAAATCCGTCTGCTAGAAAAATATATACTCCTTTCATGGGAAAACTGTTACATTGCAAATGTGTTGAAACCTCCGTCCACGACAGCCACAGTACCTGTGACGAACTTTGATGCGTCGCTTATGAGATAGTGGATGGTACCGCAAAGCTCCTCTGGCTCACCCATACGTCCGAACGGAGTCTGGCGGATGACGTCTGCACCTCTCTGGGTCCACGAACCATCCGGGTTGGTCAGGAGAGTGCGGTTCTGTTCTGTGAGGAAGAAGCCCGGTGCAATTGCATTTACACGGATCTTCTCGCCGAACTTCTTGGCTACCTCTGTAGCAAGGAATGCTGTGAAGTTGCTGATGCCGGCCTTTGCTGCAGCATAGCCTGCAACGCGTGTCATAGGACGGAAGGCAGCCATGCTTGAGAAGTTCACTATGGTTCCTTCTCCCTGTGCCACCATCTGTTTCAGGAATACCTGAGACGGAATTACTGTACCTGTAAGGTTGAGGTCAAGAACCTTCTGGAATTCTTCCGGCTTGAGGTCGAAGAAAGTGCCGGTAGGAGCAATAGTTGCTCCTGGCATATTACCACCTGCAGCATTTAGGAGTGAATCCACACGGCCGTATGCTGCTACGATATCTGCAAGATTCTGCTCCAGAACCTCCTGGTTCATCACATCTGTCTTGAGGAACATTGCCACTCCTCCTTCTGCCTTGATTTCAGCAACTATTGATTCTCCAGCTTCAGCTCTTCTTCCAAGAATCACTACTTTCGAACCTTCTTTTGCAAGATACTTGGCTATAGCTTTTCCGAGTACTCCGGTACCTCCTGTAATCACGACAACCTTTCCTGCAATATCAAAAAGTTTATTCATATCGAAAATTGTTTTATATCCAAGCAAATGTAACAAAAAAATCCCATCTTTGTGCCGTTTTAAACGTTTTATATGGAAAGAACATGGAGATGGTTCGGCAAGAAGGATAAGATCACTCTTGCCATGTTGAGAGAAATCGGAGTTGAAGGAATCGTCACTGCCTTGCATGATGTTCCTAACGGTGAAGTATGGACCCGTGAGAAGATCCGTGACCTCAGAGAATATATCGAAAGTTTCGGAATGCGCTGGTCGGTGGTTGAAAGTCTTCCGGTATGCGAAAGCATCAAGTACGGTGGCGCAGACAGGGATGTGCTTATTGAGAACTACAAGCAGAGTCTCAGAAATCTTTCTGCAGAAGGTGTAAGGACAATCTGCTACAATTTCATGCCGGTTCTTGACTGGGCACGTACGGATCTGGATCATCCTAATCCGAACGGAACCACAAATCTTTATTTTTCATATGCAGAGTTCGCATACTTCGATATATACATCGTCGGCAGGGAAGGTGCGCGCGAGGAGTGGGCGAATTTCAAAGTGCCCGGACTCGATATAGAACGTGATATTCTTGCGGAAGTGGATGCACTTCGTGCAGAGATGACCCCTGAAGGAGAGCACAAGCTTGTCGAAAACATCATAGTAAAGACCCAGGGCTTTGTGAGCGGAAACATCAGAGAGGATGACGAGCATCCTATCGAACTCTTCCGCCAGCTGCTTTCCCTTTATGACGGTATCACCAAGGACCAGCTCAGGGAGAATATGCGTTACTTCCTTTCTGCCATCATGCCGGTATGTGAGGAGTGCGGAATGAACATGTGTGTCCATCCTGACGATCCGCCGTTCCCGGTACTCGGACCTCCTCGTATCGTGACTTCTGAGGAGGATATAGAGTGGTTCCTCAATGCTGTGGATAATCCTCACAACGGTCTTACATTCTGCGCAGGTTCGCTTTCAGCAGGCGCTCAGAACAATGTGGTGGAGATGGCACGCAAGTTTGCTCCTCGCACACATTTCGTTCATCTGAGATCATGCCACATATTTGAAAACGGAGACTTTACAGAAGCAAGCCACCTTGGCGGACGTGCTGACATCATTGAACTCGTCCATGTATTTGAGAAGGAAAACCCTAGTCTCCCGATGCGTGTGGATCACGGCATGACTATGCTCGGTGACGGCGACAAGGGTTACAATGCAGGTTACTCTTTCCTCGGACGAATGTTCGCAATGGGACAGCTCCAAGGTATCATCGCCACAGTAGACCGCGAACTCGGCATCCCATATAAGATGACCGGATTCTATGAATAAGATTCTATAAAAAAAGGTCCTGGCCATCGGCCAGGACCTTTTTTATGGGGTCTTATAGATTACTCGTCAAGACCTTCGATCGGGTTGATGACACCGTTCTCATCGTATGTGAGCTCACATACCTTGAGGCTGCGGAGCCAAGTCTTACCGCCTGATGGAACGCTGTCGTGGTGAAAGAGCCACCATTTTCCG
>JAFZFH010000089.1 GCA_017555965.1 Bacteroidales bacterium | reverse complement strand
GCCTGATTCCGTAAAGAGAGTGGATTCACCGGACAGTACAGGTCTGCTGTTGTCTTCCATCTCAGCCTTGTAGTCCTCATATGCCTGATTCATGGCTTTAGATGGCCTGTGGTTCTCCGAATGATAGTCTCCGTTATTGAGTCCTATCGGATAGATCTGACCCGCAGAGTAGAATGTAGTGGAATGAAGCGAACGCAGCTCAAGGCTCTCACTTCCGAAGATCGTTCCGAGCGGGTAATCCTCTCTCATCCTTGAGTCCGCCTGTACGTTAAGTCCCTCGTCGATGTGTCTGCCTGAAGGCTCTTTCTGTCCTGGAAGCGGTCTGAGTCTCTGTCTGCCGCCAACCTTTACTGTTCTGAAGAAGTAGAATTTCTGTGCCATATCGGTAATACTTTAATGATTTCACTTGTCGACACGGATGCCTCCGGCATCGACCTCCGATGTGGATCCAGCAGGATTTTACTGTTCCATGGTGTCGTGTCTTTTATGACAGCAGACAGTAGAGCAGCATCTGGAAAGCATGCACGGGAATGGGAAAACTGATGCGACCTCGGGAGTGTCCCGTTTTCTCAAGGGAGCCGTGACAGGGATTCCAAGGGCGCTCTAACTTGCGTCATAAAACGGCTTAGACACGGGACAGGGAAATGCTTCTTCAATCACTATTGGTTAATTTATATTATCATTTTGGTTAAATATAATTATTATTTATATCTTTGCAGCGCAAGGTAAATTATAACGATATGGAACTTAAAGACACAATCCTACTTCTGTTGATGGTAGCGGTGCTACTGTTTTCAGTAATCTACACTCTGGTCAAGATCATGCAGATCAGAGCAATGACGTCTAACGACAAGCTGGACGTAAACGAAGTCGTAAGGGTAGGCAAGACAGACAAGAAACCTGTCCTGAAAGACTATGATCCCTCTGGCGAGGATAGCGGATTCGCTCCAATGGCTCCGTCCGCAGATGAATTCCTTCACGACCCTGTATCACCTTTGGATGAATACATGGATCCCGCAACCTCTCCGGAAAGGAAGGAGGAACTGGCCAAGCAGCTGCAGGACGCTGGATATGACCTGCATTAATTCTCTACAATCAAAGTAAAGACTGTATACGGGTGAGGTGATGTGCGACAAACATCATCAATTCACAGTATATGGAAAACATCAAATCAAAAGTCAGACGACTCATACTACTGCTGCCGGTCCTTATGATGCCTGCTGTCATGAATGCACAGGTCAAGGATTTCGGTTCAGGAATATCACAGTGGAATTCAATGCTCAGAGGATGGGGCGACGAGATCTTCGCCTTCGTCACCATCCTGTGTGTGATCATCGGCGGAATACAGCTGGTAGTCATCTATCCCAAGTTCTCGGGTGGAGACCAGCACTCCGCATCGGCATTTCTCAAGCACGGAGGCGGACTCATGCTTGTCATCGTGATACTCAATCTCTTCAAGATATTCTTGTAGTATGAAGTCATGGAAATCAATACATTTCAAGAGCTGGAAGTCTCTGGATGAGCCCCTCTCGTTCTTCGGCATCAAGGGGCGTTTCATGGTTGTGTTCATCCTCGTCGCTGTCTTCGCAGCTATGACGGCTCTTGCACTGGGGAATACCTTCAACAAGATGATCACTCTCATCTTTCTGGCCGGTGCACTGGTGGCGGACTATATGTTCATTCAGGTACTTCAGGGCAAGTACAGCGAGCGTGAGTTCGCCCGTATGCTTGCAAAGAACAAGATGAGGATGCACGTCAAGGTAATGCCGGTATCGTTGGACTCTATGATGGAGGAGTTAAGCTATGGAGATGAAGACAAGGTCTAAGGAGTTCGATGAGATATTCCCTATCCTGAATATCCAGGATGGCGTGGTCATATCGAAGAGAGGTGACGTGACCATCGGCTGGAGACTGGCTCTTCCGCCTATGTACGCCCTCGATGCTGCAGGATATACAGACCTTCACGGACGATTCTACCGGGCGATCCGCGACCTGCCGGAGTGGACTATGGTGCACAGGCAGGATGTGTTCTTCAGTAGAGCGTATGACCCAGCTGAAGGCAGGAGCTTTCTTGACAGAGCATATCAGAGTCATTTCGAAGGAAGGCCGTATCTGCATCACGAGCAGTACATCTTCATTACACTCACAAACAAGTACACTGCTGTCCGCGAGCCGGATTCATGCGGTGTTCTTGGGATGATGAGGAAGGTACGCGAAGGCTGCCATGAGGACATCTACCGCATCGATGCCGTCGGAGAGGAGTTCATCTATAAGCTTACCGATTCAAGAGCCATCAAGGCGGAAAGGCTTACGGACGAAGACCTGAGGAAGTGCATCATCAGGCATATGTCGATGGGAGTGGATGACGGCATCCTCTCCGACCTGGACATGTACAGCGACCGCATCGAGGGGAACGGCCGCTCGATGTGGGCCTATATCATCAACGAAGGAAGGCAGATGCCGAGCGAGATAGCCTCTTCACGAAAGGTCGAGAAGGTCAGCACTCCCCTCTCTGCACTCGGTCTCTCGCTGGGTGCATCAATCGGTACTCTTCTGGACTGTGAGCATATCGTCAATTCATACATCCTCATGCTTCCGGCAAAGGCGACGCTTGACGAACTGGATTCACGCCAGAAGAAGATGCTCAGCATGTCAAGCAGGGATAACGAGAACAGTAAGAACCACATTGAGATCGAGACATATATCAAGGAGAATCTCGAAGACGAGAAGACCACGGTCAGGGCTCATACGAACATCCTCGTATTCGGGTCAGAGAAGCAGCAGTCGATGCTCAGGGCCAAGGTCAGCGCGGCATTCTCGCAGATGAATGTCCGCTGCGTCAGCGCCACCTACGACACGCCGGTGCTGTGGCACTCGGCACTGCCGGGAGCGGCATGTGAGATCGGCGGGAAGAACCTCATGCTGAACGAACTGTCGGCAGTATTATGTCTATGGCCGATGGAGTCCTTCCAGTACGGCATCCCGGACGGCACTCTCCCGATGTGTGACAGGACCAGGAACATACCGATCCTGATGGATGTGCAGAAGCAGGCGTTCGAGGCCGGACTCATCAGCAACTATAACGCCTTCTTCCTTGGAGGTTCGGGTAGCGGAAAGTCCTTCTTCACGAACTACTTCGTCCGCAACAGCTATGACAGCGGAGATATGATATTCATCATCGACAAGGGCTATTCCTATGAAGGCGTATGTTCTGTCATACGTGAGGAGTCAGGAGGAGCTGACGGCGTGTATCTCAAATGGGACAGCAAGGCCAAGGAAGGCATGTCGTTCAACATCTTCTGGGATCTGAAGCAGTGGCTCAATGACAAGGGAGACCTCAATCCAGAATGCATCGGCCTTCGGTTCGTGCAGTCGATCCTGCAGACGATCTGGCAGCCGGTTGGAGGATGGAACTCAGCCAGCAGCAGTATCGTCATCCAGATCCTGAAGGATTTCGCGCTGGAGTGGAGAAAGTCTGACGAAAGTCCTATTTATGACGACCTGTTCAACTTCATAAGCAGCGATATCACAGCACAGATAACAGGAGAGAACGGATATTCTGTCAATGGTGTGATCAACAGGCAGGCCAGCCTCGACATCAACGAGATGTGTACCGCCTTGGGATCGTATGCACTTAACGGTCAGTTCAAGCATCTGCTGAACGGAAGAGGGACACAGGATATCTTCTCAAGCCGCTTCACGGTCTTCGAGGTGGACAGCATAGAGAATATGGGAGAGGAATTCTACCGTATCGCCATCCTCTGCATCATGAACGCGTTCGAGGCAAAGATGAGGGCGGAGCAGGACGTGCATAAGGTGCTTATCATCGAGGAAGCTTGGAAGGCGATCGCCAACGAGACTATGTCGACCTACCTTCTCGGCTTATGGAAGACCGCCCGCAAGCTCAATACCGCAGCCATTGTCGTGACTCAGGAGTTCAATGACATCGTGTCATCACAGATCATCAAGAACACTATCCTTCAGAACTCCGACGTGAAGGTGATACTGGAACAGGCAATGAGCAGCAACGTCATAGCAGAGCTTGGAGAGTTCCTTGGTCTGGATGACCACCAGAAGTCACTGGTGCTCTCGATCAACCGTGGCACGGACGTCAGATATCTGTACAAGGAGGTATTCATATCTCTTGGAGCCAAGCACAGCGGTGTCTATGCCACCGAGGTGTCGGCGGAAGAGTCCATCGCCTACGAGTCAGCCATGAAAAAGAAGAAGACATTCATGGAATACCGTCAGACAATGTCACCTGTAGCTGCAATTAAGAAGATCATCAGCGAACGAAATGTCAGGAAATAGACTCATACTCATAGCGGTCATTCTGCTGGGCGGGCTGAAGGCTTCCGCTCAGCAGATAGTCATTGACCCGAGCCAGATCGCCGCTTCGGCGACCAATGCAGCAGAGCAGGTGGACTACATGCTCGACCAGCTCGGAGAACTGGCACATCTGGGCGACCAGATGAACAGCATGAGGGAGCATATCGACAATGTCTTCGGAGAGGACGGCATAGCTGGCAAGACAATCAGCGTACTGGAGGACCTGGGAACACTCAAGAGGCTCACAGAGGCCTTCGATGCCACGCTGAGCCGGACAGATGCCTATGTCCGGCAGATGCAGGAGCTGCAACGGTTCCGTCTCAATGACGCCAACATCATGCTGAACCATCTGCTGACCATGCAGGACTATGCAGAGATGGCGCTCGAGACGGCCCGGAAACTTCTTAACACGCTCGGATTCTCCAAGAAGGAGAAGAAGGACGAACTGGAGAAGATCATCGCAGACCTTGAGTACAGGATGAAGGATACCCAGGAGAAGATGCAGATGGAGATGCAGGCTACCATCCTGGCTGAAGGTCTGACCGAATTCGTCGAGCAGATAGATTCACAGATGGGAGCTGACGACTTCATACTCTCCAAACAGGCCTACGGCACCAAGGAGACGGCTGCATCAGGATCTCTTGGCGCGGTCTCTCTTCTGATCGTTCTCGCAGGTGCTCTGCTTACGGGATTCTCGTATTTCGTATTCACTCGCGGAGGCATTGCCGGTGACCCGACTGCAGATGAAATCATGCTCAGGGTCGGATCCGGATTCATCGGTGCGATGGCTCTGCTTAATCTCATCAGCATACTAACAGGGGTGTCATTATGATTACAGCACTTACCATATGGACAACGCTGGACAATGTCAAGACCAGCATCTTCACCGAACACATGGACGGGATGTCACATGTGGCCACCTTCATCGCTGCCGTTACGGCAGGTCTGGCGATACTTAAGAACTACAACGGCTTCGTCAAGGGGGACGGAATAGACTTCATGCTCCTCTTCAAGCCCATCATGATACTTGTTCTGGTAGGCAACTTCAATGTGCTGGTGATGCAGCCATTCGACTCTCTTGTCAACATCTTCATCAGGAGCATGACGGAGACGGCAAGCGTGACCAATGAGGAATACCTGGCCAGCTGGAAACATAATCTGGAGACTATGGCCTTGTCGGACATAGCCAGCAACATCGAAGAGTATCAGCAGACCATCGCGTCATTCGAGAACCAGTCGCGCATTGCACGCTTCTTCAAGACCATCTGGGAAGGACTCAAACGTTCGGTGATGAGCATGATGAACATCACTTCCCTCAAGACAGGGGCGCTCATCGGAGGATTGCTATACATCGTGGCGAAGATACTGCTGTTCATGCAGCAGGTGATCTGCTACATCTATCAGATGTTCATCGGACTTATCGGCCCTCTGATCTTCTCCACAGCCGCCTGGCCGGGATTTGAGGCAGGAATGAAGCGATGGTTCGCAAGGTACATTCAGATCTCGTGCTGGATACCAGCGGGCTTCCTCATCATGATGATATCACTGGAAGTGACCAGCGCCTTTGCGAATGCCTCCCTGGCAGGAGAAACAGGATTGTCGGCCAGCTGGTTCATGATCATCCTGCATATCATATCGCTCGTGATGATCTCTGCCGTACCGAAGCTCGCCACATACTTCATCGAGTCACGAGGAGGTAACGACGCTCACGGATCCGTAACCCAGCCTGCAAGGAACCTGGCAAGGAAATTCATTAAAATCTAAATACCATGGACAATCTAATAAAGTACTTCGACAACATCGATTCATCATTCAGGAAAATGAAGTTCCTGACCATCGCATCTCTCATCTGCGCCGGATGCGTTTGCGTGTTATCTGTAGGCATCGCGGCCTGGTCATCCGAGCATGCTCGTGAAAGCGTATACGTCATCGAGAAAGGGTCAGCAGTGATGGCACGTCGCAGCCACGAGGATGCCAACAGGGACATGGAGGCTGCTGACCATGTAACCAGGTTCCATGAGCTGATGTTCAACCTCTCCCCCAGCTCGGAATCCATCAAGAGGAATGTGGACAGGGCTCTTCTGATGAGCGACCGCAGCGCGTATGACTACTGGATGGATCTAT
>JAFZFH010000088.1 GCA_017555965.1 Bacteroidales bacterium | reverse complement strand
GGTGTCGCCCTCATCGGCATCACCCTCGTACCTCTGCTCAGCGGTCTCTTTGGATAATCAGCCAGACACAACTCAATAACCAAACACGGGGTTGGGTCAGAGTACCCAGCCCCACATTCATTTCAAGGAGGAAATAATATATGGAATTTTTCAACAGCGCAGTAGGCGTTCTTCAGACTCTCGTGGTGGCTCTGGGTGCCGGCCTTGGCATTTGGGGTGCAATTAACCTTCTGGAAGGTTACGGCAACGACAACCCTGGTGCGAAGTCTCAGGGTATGAAGCAGTTGATGGCAGGCGGCGGTGTCGCCCTCATCGGTATCACTCTGGTTCCTTTGCTCTCCGGTCTCTTTGGTTAATCAGCAAAAAGGAGGTAATCGCCTTTGGACAGCATACTCCAACAGATAACAGACTGGCTGAAAGAAATGCTCGTTTCAGCCATCATGGGTAATCTGTCGGGGATGTTTGAGTCCGTCAACAACCAGGTTGGCGAGATAGCAACCTCCGTTGGCATGACCCCGGCGAACTTCTCGCCGGGTGTCTTTGCCATGGTACGCAACATCTCCGAGTCAGTGATTATCCCGATAGCGGGTTTGATCTTAACCTTCATAGCCTGCTATGAGCTAATTCAAATGATTATTGACCACAACAATCTGGCGAACTTTGAGACATGGACATTTTTCAAATGGGTGTTCAAGACCTTCGTTGCGGTCATGTTAATCACAAACACATTCAACATCACCATGGCGGTTTTCGATGTCACGCAGAATGTCATCAATGCGAGCGGTGGCATCATAGCAGGAAATACAGCCGTAGATGCTTCGGCGCTTGAGAATATGCAAGACACGCTGATGGCAATGGAACTGGGTCCTCTGCTTGGATTGTTCCTGCAATCCTTTATCGTGCAGGTTACGATGTCCGCATTGGCAATCATCATCTTCGTTATCGTCTACGGTCGAATGATCGAGATTTACCTGATGGTCAGCCTTGCTCCGATTCCGTTCTCCACTTTCGGAAACAGAGAACAGAGCAGTATCGGACAGAACTACCTGAGATCCCTGTTTGCCATCGGCTTCCAAGGCTTCCTCATTATGATCTGCGTGGGCATCTATGCGGTACTGGTACAGTCGATAGCGTTCACCGATGACATCATCGGTTCTATCTGGGGTGTCATGGGCTACACAGTCCTGCTTTGCTTCACCCTGTTCAAGACCGGTTCTCTCGCCAAGGGTGTGTTCTCAGCCCACTAAGGAAGGAGGTTTCGTGTGGCAGCATATATCCCCGTACCCCGTGACCTGACGAGGGTAAAAACAAAGGTGTTTTTCAACCTGACCAAACGACAGCTGATCTGTTTCGGAGCAGCGGCGCTCATCGGAGTGCCGTTGTTCTTTTTGGTCAAGAGTTTGGGAAATGTCAGCCTTGCCGCTATGACCATGATTATCGTCATGCTGCCCCTGTTCTTTTTGGCAATGTACGAAAAGGACGGACAGCCCTTAGAGGTCATCGCAGGGCATTTTATTCAGGCAAAATTCATTCGTCCCAAGGTTCGCCCTTATCAGACGAACAACTATTACGACGCTCTGGTGCGTCAGTATCATCTTGAAAAGGAGGTAGAGCGAATTGTTTTTCAAGAAGAAGCCGCAGGCAAGAGAAGTAAAAATGCCTGCAAATCTGAATCGCAAGCAGCAGCGAGAAATTAAAGCTGTTGTGGAGCGAGCCAAGAAAGACAATGGTGTACCGCAGACTGCCCAGCAGTCCATTCCCTTCCAGAGAATGTTCCCTGACGGCATCTGCCGAGTCACCGACAGTTTTTATACCAAGACCATTCAGTTTCAGGACATCAACTATCAGCTGGCACAGCAGGAAGATAAGACTGCCATCTTTGATGAGTGGTGCGGATTCCTGAACTTCTTTGATAGTTCCATCCACTTTGAACTGTCTTTTATGAACATGAGTACCGATGCCGAGAGCTTTGAAAAGAGTATCCGTATTCCGTTCCGTAAGGATGCGTTCAACTCCGTCCGTGCCGAGTACAGTCAGATGCTGAAAAAGCAGCTGTCTCAGGGCAACAACGGTCTGACAAAGACCAAGTTCCTGACTTTCGGCATTGAAGCGGATTCCATGCGACAGGCAAAGCCGAGACTTCAGC
>JAFZFH010000015.1 GCA_017555965.1 Bacteroidales bacterium | reverse complement strand
TCGGTCAGGACGAGCTTGAAATCATCTTCAAGGTTTCAAAGATCGAGATCGATTCGACAGTATTCGACAATGAGGTGACATTCGGAAAGATTCTCGCGGCTGTCGACAAGATCTTCTCGAATCCTAACTATAAGATGGACAGAATCGAGGTTGCCGGTTACGCATCACCTGAAGGACGTCCGGATTTCAACAAGTGGCTCGGAGAGAATCGTGCAAAGGCGCTTATCAACTATATCATAGGACAGCGCCCTCAGTACAACCTCACAATGGCTGATTTCAAGATCGTGAACGGAGAAGAAAACTGGGTCGGCTTGAGAAGAGTGCTCCTTGAATCGAAGATGCCTGAGAGAGACACAGTTGTGGCGATCATCGATAACAATCAGCTTACAGGCGAACAGAAGAAATGGAGAATCAAGACCCTGGATGAGAAGAGAGTATGGAAAAAGATGCTCGACGAAATCTATCCTCATCTCCGTAGTTCAAGATATCTCGCTGTATATTACGATTCAACTGACGACAAGGCTGTGGATGTGATCAACGCTGCGAACGCAATGATCCGCGAAGGCAAATATGCAGAAGCATATGACTATGTGAAGCCGGTAAGCGACGATATGAGAGCTTACAACACAGTGGGTGTAGCTCTGATGATGCAGGGACAGTTCGAGGAGGCGATGCCTTGGTTTGTGAAGGCTCTCGAGGGCAACTGCCCGACTGCACAGCAGAATATCGACGCAATCAATGCAGAGTATACATATGAGGCAGAGCAGAGAGCTGCGATCGAGGAATACCTCAGCAAATACGAATAATCAAACCAAAAACATAAATCATTAACCAATTAACTATTACAGTTATGAAACTTTCTAAATTGATGTTGGCTGCTTTCGTAGCAGTTCTGGCAATTGCTTCTTGCAACAAGAAGGAGACTACCCCTGAGGTTAACCGCCTTAAGACTGTAGAGATCTCTCTCGAGAACGTCCTTATGACAAAGGGACTTGCCGGTGACAAGATCCAGTCAGGTGACGCTGTTGTTGTAAATGACCTCAAGATCTTCTTGACTGACGCTGCAGGTAATGTGTACACAGCAAAGAACGCTGCAGGTGACCAGGAAGCTCCTACTTATTTCACAAGTCTTGAAGATGTAAACAAGGCAGAATTCCACTATGTGGATCCTAACTGTACTAAGGTTGTAGCTGTAGCTAACCTTGGCCAGGATGTCACTTACGGTGAGTATGCTGCCCTTTTGATCGCTGAACAGCAGGATGCAAAGGCTCTCGTGCTTTATGATGAGGCTACTCTTGAGAGCACAGGCGAAAATCACAACGATCAGAACGTAAACGGAACAATTTATGAGTCTCCTATTTATAAGGCTGAGCTTACCCTCACTCCACGCGTTTCACGCTTCGAGGTTGACGGCTTCACTGTAAAGTTCAGCGAGGAGCCTCTCTTCAACGAGATCAAGATCACTCAGCTCGCTATCTTCAACTACTATGAGGAGACTACTGTTGACGGTGGTGTTGAAGACGAAGCTACATTGGCTGAGCCTCTCAACTTCCTCAACCAGTCAGAGGTTTACGCTTGGCTTGACGATGTTAAGACTGCTTGGTATAGAGATACTTTCGAGGTTACTATTACTCCAGGGGATAACGTAGCAAGCACACCGGCTCCTCTCGCATACCACATTTTCTCTTGCGACGAGACTCCTGTTATGCTTATCAAGCTTCTTGCTGACGGCCAGCCTGCTTACCTTTACTCTAAGGGCTTCTACAAGGCAGATGGTACAGTTATAACTGAGTTCGAGGAGGGTAAGATCTACCGTATGAGCGCAGAGGGTGAGGTTGAGGACGATGGTAACCTTCCTTTCGAGGATGAGGATATCGATCCAATGGACCGTTGCCTCGAGATCTCTGTTGAGGTTGTAGACT
>JAFZFH010000087.1 GCA_017555965.1 Bacteroidales bacterium | reverse complement strand
GATATGCAGTGTGCTTCATCGATGGCATAGAACGATATCTTGATTTCCTTGAGCATCGCTACATTCTCTGCCTTTGTGAGCGACTCCGGTGCGACATAAAGAAGTTTTGTGGCTCCTGACATGAGGTCGTTCCTTACCTCTGCGATCTGTGTCTTGCTTAATGAAGAGTTGAGGAAATGTGCGATTCCGTCATTTCCCGAGACAAAGCCTCTGATGGCATCGACCTGGTTCTTCATAAGTGCAATCAGAGGAGAGATCACAATTGCCGTTCCTTCCATTACCAGGGCCGGCAGCTGATAACACAATGACTTTCCTCCTCCCGTAGGCATGAGGACAAAAGCATTGTTGCCGTTGGCAAGGTGTGTTATGATCTTTTCCTGATCAGCCTTAAAGGCATCAAATCCAAAGAATTCCTTCAGTTTCTCATGAAGTAGTGCAGAGTCAATAGTCATGACACAAAATATTTGGATTACTAAATTAAAGGATTTTTTCGAGTCTTCAAAAATTTTCTAAGGAGAGATTGGAAATTTTCACGAAAATATAGCGTATTGAAAAAATGTTTATATTTGCGGTTTGTATTGGAAATTATGTATAATTTAAACTATAAAGAAATGAAATCAATCAAAATTTTTGCTGCAGCGCTTGTTGCAATGCTCGCGCTTTCATGCAACGCTCAGAAGAGCAATGTAAAGGTGGATGTTGAGCTTCCATCAGCTGGTCAGGTGGATTCAGTAAGTTACCTTATCGGTGTTAACTTCGGTGCATTCCTTAAGAACAATGGTTTTGCAGAGGATCTCAGCGAGGTAAACATGTCTGAAATCAAGAAGGGTATGGTTGACTTCCTTAAGGCTGAGGGTTCTACTTACGATCCTGCATTCGGTGAGCAGTTCGATATCGACCCTAACATGATGAATCAGATTCTCGGCGACTTCATCGCAAAGAAGCAGGCTTATGCTGCTGCTGTAAACATCGCAGAGGGAAAGGCTTTCCTTGCAAAGAATGCAAAGAGAGCAGATGTTGATACTACTGCAAGCGGACTCCAGTACACTATCATCGCTGAGGGTGCTGGTGAGAAGATCGCTCCAAACGACACTGTATGGGTGAACTACAAGGGTACTCTTATCGACGGTACTGTATTCGATGAGCACCACTCTGAGGCAGGTATTGACTTTGTCGCTAACCGCGTGATCAGAGGATGGACAGAGGGTCTTGGCCTCGTAGGTGAGGGTGGCAAGCTTACTCTCTACATTCCTTCAGAGCTCGCATATGGCGAGAGAGGAAATCAGGCAATCGCTCCTAACTCTGTCCTTATCTTCGACGTTGAGGTTCTCAAGGTAGGTAAGTACGCTCCGGAGGCCAGATAATATGGCAATGGAACTCGAGGGCAGAATTGTCCGTAAGCTTAATGTTCAGACAGGTACCTCTGCAAGAGGTGCCTGGGCTAAACAGGAATTCATATTCGAATACAAGGAAGGTAATTTCCCTGCTCAGGTATGTATGAATGTCTGGGGAGAGGAAAAGGTCAAGGAACTTGACAGAATTCAGGTCGGTGATCAGGTGAGGGTGTCCTTCAATCTCAGCAGTCGTGAATACAACGGACGCTGGTACACAGACGTGAGGGCATGGAGGATTGAGCCTGCAGTACAGGCTGCACCTGCACCTGCTCCTGCACCGGTAGATATTCCGGGTCCGGATGCATATACGGCACCTCTTGATGAGGATGATCTTCCTTTCTAGTGTCGGATACTTTGATTTATAACGGAGGCTGAACAGGCTTCCGTTTTTTTTGTTATTTTTGCAGGTTATATAGAAATCAGTATGATTACATTCGGATATAAGAATAAGTTCAATGGTCCGCTCAGGGCCCTGACTGCCATTGCGATAGGATTCGTGATGGTGATCAGCAAGACAAATGCTCTCGAACTGGCGGTAAGGATAATTGCTGCCTTTCTTGTCGCTTCCGGCGTCGTTTCTCTTGTCGTAGGATACAGACACAGAACAAACGGCACAATGAGCCTCATGGGCTTTAACGGCGTGGTCGATATCCTGCTCGGCTGCATGCTGTTCATGTTTCCGGGTTTTGTTGCAGGACTTCTCATATATCTGATAGCATTCCTGCTGATCTGCTTCGGACTTTTCCAGATACTGAGCCTGATCAGTGCAAGACGTATGATGAGCATGGGACTTGGGTCTTTTGTGCTGCCTTTCCTTGTGCTTGCTGCAGGTTTCTTCCTTATCTCAAAGCCAGCTTTCCTGGGTGAGGCGATAGGTGTTGTTGCCGGTGCATCGCTGATAGTATACGGTGTGTCGGAACTGCTCTCTTCGTGGAAGATGAAGAAGGCGATCGATGAATATGAGATTCATCAGGATGATGATGTAGAGGAACAATAGGATGATACCCCAGGAGACGGTAAACAGAATTCTTGATGCGGCACAGATTGTTGATGTCGTGGGTGACTTCGTGACTTTGAAGAAGCGCGGAGCCAACCATATGGCGTGCTGTCCGTTCCACAATGAGAAGACTCCGTCTTTTGTCGTTTCTCCGTCAAAAGGAATATACAAGTGCTTCGGCTGCGGAAAGTCCGGTACTGCGGTGGGTTTCATCATGGAACATGAAAACCTTTCGTATAACGAAGCGTTGAAATATCTTGCGAAGAAGTATCACATTGAAGTTGTAGAGAAAGAGGAGACAGCGGAAGAGATTGCACATAGACAGCGAAATGAAAGTCTTCTGCTTGTTTCGGAATATGCCGGTAAATTTTTCCAGGAAAGTCTGAAGACCCCTGAGGGACAGGCCATCGGATATCAGTATTTCAAGAGCCGTGGTCTTGAGGATGATACTATTGCAAAATACGGTCTTGGATGGGCTCCTGTGAGCCGCAGGGCATTGTCGGATGTGGCGCGTGCAGCCGGATATAAGGAGGAGTTCCTTATCGAGACCGGACTGAGCATAAAGTACGATGACGGACGCCTTGTGGACAGATTCTTTGACAGGGTCATCTTTCCGATCCATTCGGTAAGCGGACGTGTCATCGCATTCGGAGGACGTACCCTGAAGACCGACAAGACGGTTGCAAAATATGTAAATTCGCCGGAAACCGAAATATATGTGAAGAGCAGGTCGCTCTACGGAATATGGTTCGCGAAGAACGAGATGTCCCGTCAGGATAAATGCATCCTCGTGGAGGGATATCTGGACGTTCTGTCCATGCATCAGCTGGGAATCAGGAACGTCGTGGCTTCGAGCGGAACGTCCCTTACTGTCGAGCAGATCCGCCTGATCCGCAAGTTCACCAATAATGTGACCATCATATATGACGGTGACGGTGCAGGAATAAAGGCCGCTCTCAGAGGTATCGGCCTTGTGCTGAAGGAGGGCCTCAATGTGAAGGTTGTCCTTCTTCCGGAAGGACAGGATCCGGACGATTTCTCCCGCAGACATTCGTTGGAGGAAGTACAGGATTACATTGCACGTAATGAACAGGACTTCATCGGATTCAAGACTGACCTTCTTCTCGGAGAAGCAGGAAATGATCCGCTCAAGAGGGCGAACCTTATCAACGATGTTGCAGACACCATTGCTCTGATTCCGGATGCAGTTGTAAGAGCCGTGTATGTGCAGACATGTGCGGACAAGTTTGAGATAGACGAGCAGATCCTGATGGACCGTGTGAGCCGTTCTAGAACAGATATGCTTCTTGCGGAGCAGAAGGAGAGGGACAGGGCGCGTCAGCGTGAAGCTGCGTCGAAGCCTTCGGCCGGTGCACCGATGCCTGATGGCTCTGATGTGCCTCCTCCTCCGTCGTATGATGATTATATTCCGACAGAGGATGATGTTCCGCCGATGGACATGCCGGCAGAGCCGGTCGTGGAAGGAGGAGTTGTCATCAATGAGCCGTATCTCGCACCGTGCGAAAGAGAACTTTTGGGATTCATCCTGGAGGAAGGATGTACGGAGCTTGATTTTGACAGAGACTCAAAATTCTTTATTGAAGGGGAGAAGATCAACGTCGCCGAGTTCATCGACGGCATTCTGGCTGATGATGAGGCTGACCTGGTGAACAACTCGTACAGGAAGGTCTATGACGAGTATTTCCGGATGTACGACGAAGGACTCACTCAGCAGCAGATGCAGAAAAGGCTCCTGGACAGCATGGATATGGAGATTGCGGCTGTCGCCCGTGACCTTCTGATCGAGAAGCATCAGCTGACTGTGAAGAATTACGAGCAGTCTCTGACTTCGGTCTCTACCCGACTGGTGATGTATGTGCCAAAGACGCTGCTTACATATCAGGTGAAGAAGGTGGAGCTCTTTCTTAAGGAACTTACTGCTGAGCTTGTCCATACCTCCGATCCTGAACGTCAGGTGGAGATAATGACCCGTATCAGCGAATACAATAAGGCTCGTACCAGATTGAACAACGAGCTTGGCAGAGTTTGATAAAAATTAAAACAAAACATATAATGGAAAAGAAATTCAACAGAACGCTTGTGACCTGTGCGCTTCCTTATGCGAACGGTCCGGTTCATATCGGCCATCTTGCCGGTGTGTATGTACCTGCAGACATCTATGTGAGGTACTTGAGGATGAGAGGTGAGGATGTCCTCTATGTCTGTGGATCTGATGAGCATGGTGTTCCTATCACCATCAAGGCCCAGAAGGAGGGCTGCACTCCGCAGGATATCGTGGACAGATACCACAAGATCATCAAGAACTCGTTCACAGGTCTCGGAATCAACTTCGACATTTATTCACGTACATCTTCAAAGACTCACCATAAGAACGCTGCAGACTATTTCCGCAAGCTTTATGATGAGGGCAAGTTCATCGAGAAGGTGAGCGAGCAGTACTATGATGAGGAGGCAAAGACATTCCTTGCTGACCGATACATCACAGGTACATGCCCTCGTTGTGGCGCAGACGGTGCATATGGCGACCAGTGTGAGAAGTGCGGTGCTACACTCAGCCCGGATGAACTCATCAACCCTAAGTCGGCACTCAGCGGTGGCGAGCTCGTAAAGAAGGAGACAAAGCATTGGTACCTTCCGCTCGATCAGTATGAGAAGTGGCTTTCAGAGTGGATTCTCGACGGCCATAAGGAGTGGAGAAGCAATGTTTACGGTCAGTGCAAGAGCTGGATCGACGGAGGTCTTCAGCCACGTGCGGTGAGCCGCGACCTCAACTGGGGTGTTCCTGTTCCTGTAGAGGGTTCGGACGGAAAGGTTCTTTACGTGTGGTTCGATGCACCTATCGGATATATTTCAAACACTCAGGAGCTTCTTCCTCAGAGCTGGGAGAAGTGGTGGAAGAGCGAGGATACAAAGCTTGTTCATTTCATCGGAAAGGACAACATCGTATTCCACTGCATCGTGTTCCCTTCTATGCTTAAGGCTGACGGAAGCTATATCCTTCCTGACAACGTTCCGGCGAATGAGTTCCTTAACCTCGAAGGTGACAAGATCTCGACTTCACGCGGATGGGCAGTATGGCTCCACGAGTATCTCGAGCAGTTCCCTGGACAGGAGGACGTACTTCGTTATGTACTTACTGCAAATGCTCCTGAGACAAAGGATAATGACTTCTCTTGGAAGGACTTCCAGGCACGCAACAACAGCGAGCTTGTTGCCATCCTCGGTAACTTCGTGAACCGTGCGGTAGTTCTTACACATAAGTATTTCGAGGGTAAGGTTCCTGCTGACCTCAAGCCTGAGGCAATCGATGCGGAAACTCTTGCACAGATCCAGCCTCTCAAGGAGGAGATGCAGCGTTACCTCGACGGTTACAAGTTCCGTGAGGCACTTAAGGAGGCTATGAACATCGCCCGTCTCGGAAACAAGTACCTTACTGACACAGAGCCTTGGAAGGTTGCAAAGACAGATATGGACAGAACCGCATCTATCCTTAACGTTTCTCTCCAGATCTGCGCATCACTTGCAATCGCTTTCGAGCCGTTCCTCCCGTTCTCTGCAGAGAAGCTTCGCGGTATCCTCAATGTGGGTATCCAGGCAGGTGCTGACCACCGTGCAGGTGAAGAGGGTTCTGTAAGCGAGAACATCTACACAGCATCAGAGGGTGCCGCTCTTCATACCTCTTCTGTCATCCCGAGCGAAGTCGAGGGATCTCTTACTCTTTCATGGGACGATCTGGGCAAGGCTGCCCTTCTTCCTGCAGGCCACCAGCTCAACCCTGCAACACTTCTCTTCTCTAAGATCGAGGATGAGGTTGTAGACGGTCAGATCGCTCGTCTTGAGACTATCCGTGCTGAGCGTGAGGCCGCTGCAAAGGCTGCTGAGGCTGCTGTCGTGACCCCACAGAAGGAGGAGTGCACATTCGAGGATTTCGAGAAGATGGATATCCGCACAGCTACAGTCCTTGAGGCTGAGCGCGTTCCTAAGACTGAGAAGCTTCTTAAGCTTACTATCGATACAGGTATTGACACACGTGTCATTGTTTCAGGTATCGCAGAGCAGTACACTCCAGAGGAGATGGTAGGAAAGCAGATCTGTATTCTTGCAAACCTTGCTCCTCGCAAGATCCGCGGCATCGAGTCAAAGGGTATGATTCTCATGGCTCGTCAGAATGACGGCAAAATGCGTTTCGTTACTCCTGCGGAGACTCTTGCCAACGGTGCAGAGATTGGATAAACGAAAATATGCAGTATGTTTTTTGTGACCCCCGTCTGCCGTTGGCAGACACCCCCTGGCCGGGGGTGGCATGTCTCAAAAATACATACCGCACATTTTCTTCATGTTAATCATGCAGGAGGATGACTTCCTGCGGCTGCACTTCTGTAAAATAAAAGGTTATGATAAAGACGGCATACTATCAGGATCTGACTAAGATGAACACCTTCGGAATGAAGGTGAAGGCAAGGTGTTTCATGGAGTATGACTCCGTGGCAGATCTTGTGGATATCGAGTTTGAAGAGCTTGCTCGTCCTGTTCTTCATATCGGTGGCGGCAGCAACCTGCTCTTTACTGACGATTTCAAGGGCACGGTCCTTCATTCAAAGATTGACTTCATCGAAATGTTGGACCAGGAAGACTGTCATTCCGACCGAGCGGAGCGAGTGGAGAAATCTCAGGAAACTGTTCTGGTGTCGGTGGGTTCAGGAGTGATATTTGACGATTTCTGCGACTGGGCGGCGAAGGAAGGACTTTGGGGAGTGGAGAATCTGTCGTACATTCCTGGTGAGGTGGGCGCTTCTGCAGTACAGAATATCGGTGCCTATGGTGTCGAAGTGAAGGATGTGATCCGCAAGGTGTACTGCTATGATACAGTAGAGGAAGAGTTCGTTAACTTCGATGTTGAGGACTGTGAGTACGGCTATCGTGATTCGGTTTTCAAGGATCCGGAGATCAAGGGCCGTTACATTGTGACCCATGTGGTTTTTGCCCTGTCACGAACACCTCAGCCAAAGCTTGAATACGGTAATTTGAAGACAGTTCTGGAAGGGCTTCCTGAAGGATCTTTGACTCCGGTTCAGATTCGCAAGGCGATCATCAAGATCAGGAAGGAAAAGCTTCCTGAGCCGTCTGTGATGGGAAGTGCAGGCAGCTTCTTCAAGAATCCTGTGATTTCCGTAGAACACTTCGAACGCATTGTAGCTGCTGCAAAGGCAGAATACTGCCAGGATTATAAGGTTCCGCATTATATAGTTGAATGCCATGGTGTTACGGAGACTATGATCAAGGTTCCTGCTGCGTGGATGATCGAACAGTGTGGATGGAAAGGCAAGAGAAGCGGTGGTGCTGCGGTGTGGGAGAAGCAGCCTCTCGTGATTGTGAATTATACAGGCGAAGCATATCCGGAAGAGATCATCGGTCTCGAAAAACGCATCATCGCATCTGTTAAGACAAAATTTGATGTAGAACTTCATCCTGAAGTCGAACATATTTAACAAAAGAGATATTTATGAGTTCATTTATAGTTGAGGGTGGGCATAAGCTCAGTGGAACAATCAGGCCTCAGGGGGCCAAGAATGAGGCGCTTCAGGTAATCAGTGCAGTGCTGCTTACCGGGGAAGAGGTGCGCATCAGTAATATTCCTGAGATACTTGATGTGAAGAATCTCATTCTCCTGCTTGAGAGCATGGGGGTGAAGGTTACCCGTCATGAGAAGGGAGTATATACCTTCAAGGCTGATGAGATAGACTCTGACTATATCATGAGCGCGGATTTTGTCGCCAAGTGTGCAAAGCTTCGTGGCTCCGTTATGGTGGTGGGACCGCTTCTCGCACGTTTCGGAAGAGCATATTTCCCTAAGCCGGGCGGTGATCAGATCGGCCGTCGCAGAGTAGACACCCATATCCTTGGCTTCATGAACTTGGGTGCCGATCAGGAATATGACATGGACAGGAAGGCCTTCTATCTTCATGTTCCGGAAGGAAAGTCTCTTCAGGGTAAGTATATGCTTCTTGAGGAGGCATCCGTAACGGGTACAGCGAATATCGTGATGGCTGCAGTCCTCGCAAAGGGTGTCACTACAATTTACAACGCCGCATGTGAACCATATCTCCAGCAGCTTTGCAGAATGCTTGTAAAGATGGGAGCTGAAATTGAGGGTATCGGTTCAAATCTTTTGAAAATTACCGGTGTGGATGAACTTAAAGGTGCAGAGCATCGCATTCTTCCGGATATGATTGAGATCGGTTCGTTCATAGCTCTTGCAGCGATGAACAGCAGTTCAATCACCATCAAGGATGTCGCTTATGATGAACTCGGACTTATTCCGGAGGTTTTCCACAAGCTGGGCGTGAACCTGGAACGTAGGGGAGATGACATATTTATTCCTGAGCAGGAAAGCTATGTGATCGATTCATTCCTTGACGGTTCGATCCTCAATATTGCAGATGCTCCATGGCCGGGCCTTTCTCCGGACCTTCTCAGTGTGATTCTGGTGATGGCAACCCAGTGCAAGGGTAGTGTGCTGATTCATCAGAAGATGTTCGAGAGCCGTCTCTTCTTCGTCGATAAACTCATTGATATGGGTGCCCAGATAATTCTCTGTGACCCTCACAGAGCGGTTGTTGTCGGACATGACCACAACTGCCGACTCCGTGCCGGAAGAATGTCATCACCTGATATCCGTGCTGGTATAGCGCTTCTTATCGCAGCGATGTCTGCCAAGGGCACGAGTGTGATCAGTAATATCGATCAGATCGACCGAGGATATGAGGATATTGAAATAAGGCTCAATGCTCTTGGTGCAAAAATCACCAGAAATGACTAGGCTTTTTTACGTATGATATTCAGGCCGTCGCGTAGGGGAAGGATTACCGACTCAACGCGGCGGTCTTTCGTTACCATGTCATTGAACCTTACGATTTCGAGAGTCTGCTTGTCCTGTGGAAGTGGGTCCATGCATACCTTGCCGTCCCAAAGGACGTTGTCGGCCAGGATAAGTCCGCCAGGGCGTACCATGTCGAAGATGAGTTCGTAATATTCACAGTATTCGCGCTTGTTGGCGTCAAGGTATACCAGGTCATACATCATAGCTGGGTCTGCCTCTTTTCCGTCCTCCAGCCCCATCTCTGCGCGAAGCTTCCTGAGTGTCTCCTTGCAGTCTCCTATATGGAGTGAAATCTTGTCGTCGAGTCCTGCGCGCTCGAATCCTTCCAGGATGAGATCTTCCAGCTCATCGTTGATTTCCAATGTGTCAAGATGTCCGCCTTCAGGAAGTGCAGACGCAAGGCAGATTGCTGAATATCCGGTAAACGTACCCAGTTCGAGCACACGAGATGCTCGGCTGGTCTGAGCCAACATACGCATGATCTGTCCCTGTACGGAACCGGAAAGCATTCTGGCATGGTTTGTCCTGATGTGCGTCTGCTTTTCAACCCAAGCCAAAGCTTTGCTCGGTGCTGTCGCATGTTCCTTTATGTACTGGTAAATCTTCTCCATATCGTTAAATATAAATTAGTCTTGACAGTTTTTCGAAATCAAATATTGTACGCGCCATTTCCTGTACATCCTCTGCAGTGATGGCATCCACCAGATCCTTGGTCTGCCTGTCTCCTGTTATCTTGCCGTATGCAAGGAGTCCTTTTCCCATTGACAGACACTGAGTCTCTCCATTGTCACTGCTGATGGCAAGCTGGCCCATGAGCTGCTTTTTTGCCGCCTTCAGTTTTCGATCTGATAACGGAGTTTCCTGGATCTTCCTGATTTCCTTTTCAATTGCAGCCTGACATTTCTCAAGATTGCTCTTGTCGCATCCGAGGCTTATGGTGACCATTCCTGTGTCAGAGTATTGGGTGTAACCGCATTCCACTCCATATACCCAACCGTTCTTTTCTCTGAGCACATAGTTCAGGATGGAGTTGCTTGCCGGACCGCCGAGTATGTTGCACAGAAGTACTGTTGCCAGTCTTTCCCTTTCCTGGTACAGAGACGGCGCCAGTCCTCCGATGACGCAGTTGGCCTGATGATTACGTTTGTTGAGGCTTTTTTCGAAGCGGTTGTTTTCGTTCCAAGGTTCCCTCTGCTGCCATGTGTATGTGTCTGCATCCGGTGCTGACCCGAAATACTTGCCGGCAAGTTTCAGGATATCCTTTTCCATCTTCTTCTCATCGATGTCGGCGACGATGGTGAATGCCATCTTTTCAGGAAGAAACTTTTCCTTCACGAACCTGATGAGTTCATCGTGGGTAATCTTCTTGACAGATGCGGCAGTTCCAAGGATAGGGCTGCTTAACTGATGCCCCTCGAAAAGCATTTCCTCAAACCTGTCATAGATGTCCTCAGATGGAGAGTCTTTATATGAGTGGATTTCGTCGATGACGACTCCCTTTTCAGTGTTTATCTCGTTTTCCGGGAAAGTGGGACATGTCGCAAGCTCGAACAGGAGCGCAGCTGCCTTCGGCAGGTCCTCCTTAAGTACGGTCGCATGAAAAACAATCTCTTCCTTTGTGGTGAATGCATTCAGCTCTCCTCCCAAACGATCAAGGTAACCATTTATTACAGATGCACTTCTGTGCTCTGTACCCTTGAAGATGGTGTGCTCCACGAAATGCGCAATACCGCTGTGGAACCCTTCTTCATCTCTAGTGCCGCATCTGATGCTCAGTGCACAGTAACCTACAGATGAGCCGCTTCTCTTGACTGCATACTGCAGCCCTTTTTCTGTTCTTCCGCTTCTCATCTTATCGTGTCGAATAAATGCGTTTAAGGTCCTCGCTGAGGAAGCCTGCACCTGCCTTTGCGCTTATCTTGTGTCTTTTGTAGTAATAAAGCGTATGAGTCTGTGTGTCAATCAGCATCTTATAGCAGAAAGCTCCCGGCTGAGGCTCGAACGGTACCACCACATAGCTTACAATTGTATTTGCCGCATTATCAAGCATAAGTTCATCCACATCTTCCTCATCCATTACAGATACCTTGCCGCTCGTTCTGTCCGGCATGATGGCTCCTTCTGCAATATCGTCTTTTGAAAGGACGATGTCAAGTCCCTCCGAATGTGTGAGGTTCCCGGAATAGTTGCCAAGTCCGCCGTAGGCGTTGCTGTCCTTTTCCATCGAGTCGAGAGTGTATCCCTGAATGATGTCGAGGAAAGCCGGGAGAAATGCGATCTCTCTGCCTGAAGGGAATTGTGCTGATGCTATCGGCATAGATACGACTTCCAGCATGTCATCGAGTCCTTCTGATGTGTCAATACCGCCTTTCACGAGAGTCAGGAACTGGAAGGTAGGGCTGGAGTCTTTTCTGAACTGACCGCTGGTGATCAGAAGGAAATAGTAATCACTGCTTGTCTTCAGGGTGTTGAACTCGTCAAGGGTGCAGAACTCATAAGGTGAGATTCTCCATCTTGCTGTGACCTCATCCTTGAAGGCACTGTCCATGAATTCATTTCCTGAAAGTACGATCTTTGTCACCTTCTGCGTGAAATCGCTCAGCTTGACTTTTTTTGTGTTTATCTGTGCCTGTCCCCATGCGAATAAAGGCAGGAAGATGGCTATGATTACAGCGAATGCTTTTTTCATCATTATATTGTGAGTAAACGTTCTGTATGTGTAGATTCGGGTGCAAAGTTAACAAAAAAGAGCTATATTTGTAGGTTGACGAAAGAACGTTTTATGAGTCAGTATATAGTATCAGCAAGAAAGTACAGGCCTGATTCCTTCGGAACTCTGATAGGCCAGGATAATATAGCCCAGACCCTCAAGAACTCGATTCTGAGAGGCCAGTTGGCCCATGCCTACCTCTTCTGCGGACCGCGTGGAGTGGGTAAGACCACCACTGCACGAATCTTTGCAAAGATGATCAACTGTTCCAATCCGTCGGAGGATATGGAACCATGCGGACAGTGCGAGTCTTGTCTTTCGTTTGCGGAAGGCCGTTCATATTGTATCCATGAACTTGATGCCGCATCGAACAACGGTGTTGAGGATATCAAGACATTGATGGATCAGGTGCGCATACCGCCTCAGGTGGGAAAGTACAGCGTCTATATCATCGACGAGGTCCATATGCTTTCGCAGTCGGCTTTCAATGCTTTCCTCAAGACGCTTGAGGAACCGCCGGCACATGCGATCTTCATTCTTGCCACTACTGAAAAGCATAAGATTCTTCCGACGATCCTGTCGCGTTGTCAGACCTACGACTTCAACAGGATTACAGTCGACAATATCGTCAAGAACCTCCGTATGGTGGCTTCCAACGAAGGAGTGAGCATTGATGACGAATCTCTCCATGTGATTGCCCATAAGGCGGACGGAGCGATGCGTGATGCTCTGACAATCTTCGACCAGACAGTTGCCTTCTGCGGTACAGATGTAAAATACAAGGACGTGTTGAGCAATCTTAATGTCCTTGATTATGAATACAGCTTCTCTCTTGTGGATGCATTCCTTCAGGGGGATTATCCTAAGGCCCTGCTGACATTTGATGAGGTGCTGACAAAAGGATTCAATGCCCTTCATTTCGTTGCGGCCCTGTCTTCTCACCTCCGTGACCTCATCGTCAGCAAGAGCGGTGGACTTGAAGCCCTGCTTGAACTTCCGGATTCTCTGAAGAAGAGATATAAGGAGCAGGCGGACAGATGTCCTCTTCCGTTCCTTTATGAGGGTCTTTCTGTGACTACACAGTGTGAGTCCGGCTACAGAGCCAGTGTGAATCCGCGTCTGCATATCGAGTTTGCCTTGATGCGTATGAGTTTCATCAATGCAAAGCCGGCAGCAGCCCCTGTGGCTGTTCCTGTACAGGCCCCTGCAGCTCCGGCTTCAGCACCAGCTCCGGCTTCAGCGCCATCGCAGGCTCCCGAGCCAGCTCCGGCTCCTGTTCCAGAACCGGTGCTAGAGGAGGAGAAGCCGCGTGAGCGTCGTTCGCGTGCTTCCCGTGTAGGAATGTCTCTGAAATCCGTAATGGAAGATCCGCAGGAAACATCTGCTGTACAGGAAAAGAGTGAAGAAATTCCATCAGATGAACATGTGAATGCGAAATGGCCTGAACTGGCAAAAATCTATAGCGACAAGCCTCGTCTTGCCAGCATGCTGACAACAACTACTCTGAACATGTCGGAAGCGGACGGATTCAAGACCGTGACATTCTTTGTCGTCAATGACGCACAGAAGGATTGGGTGGAATCGAAGCTTCTCCATGAACTTGAAGGAAACTTCAGAAAGGTGGTCGGCTCTGCAAAGGTTTACCTGCGTGTTGCAGTGTCTCAGGATGATACTCCGCAGGAGAAGAAGATATATATGCCAAGCGATCAGGCGGCAGAACTGATGAGGGAGAACGAGCAGGTAAAGAACCTTGTTAAAGACCTTGAGTTGGATATTAAATAATTGTGAGATGAAGTTACGTTGTGAAAACCTTGTAAAGAAATACGGCCCCAGAACTGTGGTGAAGGGAGTGTCGATGGAAGTCAGCCAAGGTGAGATTGTAGGTTTTCTGGGTCCTAATGGTGCCGGAAAGACCACAAGCTTCTATATGATAACAGGATTGATCGTTCCTAATGCGGGAAAGATATATCTTGATGATGAGGATATTACAGGTCTTCCGATGTTCAAGAGAGCTCAGAAGGGTGTGGGATATCTTGCACAGGAGGCATCTGTATTCCGTCACATGACAGTTGAGGATAACATCATGTCGGTGATGGAGATGTCGAAGCAGTTTACAAAGGAGGAGCGTAAGCAGCGTCTGGAGGATCTTCTGGATGAGTTCAATCTTCATAAGGTCCGTAAGAGCAAGGGTATCCAGCTTTCCGGAGGAGAGCGACGCAGATGCGAGATCGCACGCGCTCTTGCAATCGACCCTAAGTTCATCCTTCTGGACGAGCCGTTTGCCGGTGTGGACCCTATCGCAGTAGAGGATATTCAGTATATCATCGCGAAGCTCAAATACAAGAATATCGGTGTCATCATTACTGACCACAATGTAGGTGAGACTCTTGCCATCATCGACCGTGCATATCTTCTTTATGAGGGTTCTATCCTTCAGAGCGGTACTCCTGAGGCTCTTGCGGCAGATGATGAGGTACGTACCAAGTATCTTGGTTCGACATTCGTTCTCAAGCGCTCAGCTGCCTTCCTTCGTGCAGAGAAGGGCGGCCCGCAGCGAATCAATACCCAGGAAGAACACGACGCCGCCGACGCCGCTGCTGCAGAGTAATAACATAAAAAAGCCGTCCCTCGAGATATTCGAAGGACGGCTTTTTTATGTTATAGTCGGAAGTGAATTACTTCACACGCTCACCATATGAACGGTCAGTTGTGTTTACACGGATTCTCTCACCGATGTTGATGAAGAGAGGTGCCATGATGATAGCTCCAGTCTCGAGAGTAATCTCCTTCTGAGCGTTTGTAGAAGCTGTATCACCCTTGACTGCAGGCTCTGTGTAAGTAACCTCAAGCTCTACATATGTAGGGAGCTCGCAAGTGAGGCAACGCTCCTCGTCAGCGAGGAACATCATCTCTACATGCTGTCCTTCCTTCATGAGGTCAGCGTTGTCAACGAGGTCAGTGCCAAGGTGGATCTGCTCATAAGTCTCCTCATGCATGAAGTTGAATCCGTCCTCATCCTTGTAAAGGAACTGGTAAGGTCTTCTCTCCACGTTGATAGTATCGATCTTTGCACCTGCTGTAAATGTGTTCTCGAGGATACGACCGTTCTCGAGGTTTCTGAGTTTTGTCTTTACGAATGCTGGACCCTTACCTGGCTTTACATGCTGGAACCATACGATCTGGCATGGCTTGCCGTTGAAGTTAAGGTAAAGTCCGTTCTTAAAATCCGCTGTTGTTGCCATAAAATATTAAATGTTTAATTGAATTTTCAAAAATCGGCTGCAAAAATATAAAATAGTATCTATCCCACCAAATTTTTGCTGATTATCAGTGTGCTGGGCTGTTTCCTACCTTGAAAGTCTCCTCCCATTCTGATGCGAATCTGTTAAGTTCCAACACATGCTCAGCAGTCTCTTCGAGAAGCCATTTCGGTGTGGATGTCGCACCGCAGATGCCCACCTTGTCGTCAGCTCTGAACCACTCTCGCTTTATTTCGCCAGGGGAATCGATGTGGAATGTACGTATGTTGAGTGACTTGCAGAGGTCGCAGAGTACCTTTCCGTTGGAACTTGCCTTGCCGGCGACGAATATGATCATGTCATGTTCCAATGCGAACTTTGAAAGTCTTTCATGTCTTGTCGCTACCTGTGAGCAGATGGTGTCATGTACTGTGAGGAGCCCTGCTGCCATCTCTTCCTCAAGTTTTGTACATATGCTCTTGTACTCGTCCGGGCTTTTGGTGGTCTGACTGAACACCTCAGTAGGTATGTTGAATCGTACTTTACCTTCGGCGACGGCATCTTCAAGCATTGCCATATTCTCTACGACGACAGCTGTTCCGTCAGTCTGTCCGATAAGTCCTAGAACCTCTGCGTGTCCTATCTTGCCGAAGATTATGATCTGTCCGCTGCCTGATTCCTGATGCTTTACATATGACTCCTTGATGCGCTGCTGAAGCTTCAGGACAACCGGACATGTGCAGTCAATCACCTGAAATCCCAATGCTGCAGCACGTTCATATGTCTGAGGTGGCTCACCATGAGCACGTATCAGCAGTACCTCTCCTTCTGCATTCACCATCTCGTCGAAATCTTCCTTATCAATGGTGACCAGGCCGTTTTTGGAAAGCCTTTCCAGCTCAGAGTCATTATGAACGATTGCTCCGAGAGAATAAAGACGTCTGTCGTCTCCGCTTTCCAGAAATTCCTCTGCCTTGCCGATGGCCCTGATGACCCCGGCGCAGAATCCTGAATTCTTGTCTATATCAACAGTAATCATAAAATCAGAGTCCGAAGCGTTCCTTAATCACAGATTTGAGCCATTCCACCTGCTCGTCCATCGTCATGTGCGAATTGTCAAGTACAATTGCATCTTCCGCCTGGCTGAGTGGCGAAACTTCTCTATGTGAATCGATGTAATCTCTTTCCTGAAGGTTTTTCAGTACGTCCTGAAGATCTGTTTCCATCCCTTTGGCCTTCATTTCGTCAGCTCTTCTCTGAGCTCTTACGAGCGGGTCTGCCGTCATGAAGATCTTGAGTTCTGCATCAGGAAATACTGTAGTTCCGATGTCGCGTCCGTCCATGACGATTCTTCCGTTCTTTCCGAATTCGCGAAGCTTCTTGTCTACGAAGTTGCGGACCTCGGCAACGGTAGCTATAGGACTGACCTTACCTGCAACCGCCATTGAGCGGATTTCCTTTTCGATACATCTGTCACCGATGTATGTCCCCTCGGGACCGAAATGGATGTCGAGATTATTCATGGCCTTGTCAAGTTCAGGCACATTAATTGTATTGTCGTCCCCGATGTATCCGTTTTCGATGGCGAAAAGAGTGACGCCTCTATAAAGGGCGCCAGAGTCGAGATATAGGAAAGAAAACTCGTTGGCAATGATTTTCGCGAAGGAACTTTTGCCTGTTGACGAGTATCCGTCGATTGCGATTGTTATATCAGGTATATGCATCAGTACACTTGTGTTCTAAAACCAAGCAAAAATATAAAATATTGTGTAAACTCCCAAAAATGTCGATATTTGTAAGTGTGCCGGTCGGCATGTAGTAAAGCTTAAAAGAAAAGATATGAAGATACTGATTATAGACGATGAAAGATCCATCCGAAACTCTCTGAAGGAGATTCTCGCGGATGAGGGTTATGATGTGGACGTGGCTGAAAACGGTGCCCAGGGTTGTGAGATGGTGGATAAGGAAAAGTACAGCGTCATATTCTGCGACATCAAGATGCCGGAGATGGATGGAATGGAAGTCCTCGACCGTCTTGCACAGATGGGTGTGGATTCTGCAGTCGTCATGATTTCCGGTCATGGAGACATAGATACCGCAGTGGAGTGCATCAAGAAAGGAGCCTTTGATTTCATTCAGAAGCCTTTGGATCTCAATCGAATATTGATTACCATCAAGAATGCTACTGAGAAGGTTTCGCTGGTCAAGGAAACCAAGATCCTGAAAAAGAAGGTCTATGGTCAGGAGATGGTAGGAGAGTCTCCAGCCTTGGTTCAGGTCAAGGAAATGATCGAAAAGGTTGCACCTACAGATGCAAGGGTGCTCATCGTCGGTTCAAATGGTACAGGAAAGGAGCTTGTGGCGCGTAATCTCCACCAGAAGAGCCCTCGTTCAGCAGCTCCGTATATTGAAGTCAATTGTGCGGCAATTCCATCCGAGCTGATTGAAAGCGAACTTTTCGGACATGAGAAAGGAGCGTTTACATCTGCCATCAAGCAGCACAAAGGAAAGTTTGAGCAGGCGGATGGCGGCACTCTCTTTCTTGATGAGATCGGAGACATGTCTCTTGCCGCTCAGGCAAAGGTACTCAGAGTCCTTCAGGAAAAGAAGCTATGCCGTGTGGGAAGCGATAAGGATATTGTAGTGGATGTCAGGGTTCTCGCAGCTACAAACAAGAACCTCAAGGAGGAGATTGCAAAGGGATACTTCAGAGAAGACCTGTATCACCGTCTGAGTGTCATAGTGATCAACATGCCTACGCTCGATGACCGCAAGTCGGACATCCCTCTTCTTGTGGACTATTTCATCGGTCAGATATGTTCGGAAACAGGAATGGTTCCGCGTGAAGTGGATAAGGATGCGATGGATCTGTTGATAGAAAAGTCATGGACCGGAAACATCCGTGAGCTACGCAATGTGGTGGAGAGACTTCTGATACTTTCAGGAGGCCGTATAACAGCTTCAGACGTAAAGGCTTACGTTCTGTAATCAGTTCATTCGCTCGATTTTCAGGTGCTGGATCTTGTAGTCTGTTTCGGAATAATTGACGAAGATGGTGACGATGAACATCTCGCCTCCTGCGTTCAATGTTCCTAAAGCGTATTTCTTGTTCGAACGTCCTGCCTTGTGAGTGATTTCAAAAGAGCGGGGAGTGTATGAACGGAAGAATGATTTCATGATCTGACGCGCCTGGTTTCGGCTTGAGTCGTTGGAGTTTGAGAATATAGTTACCTCCAGATTGTCTGAAAACCAGGCAGACAGTTTTTCTGCGTCTCCGCATGCGAGGTATTTTGAAATAGGATTGAATACATCATAGCTGCTGTCCTGAGCAGACATGTCTGCACAAGTGAAGATAGCGACAACCGCCGCTGCTATAATTCCAATTATTCTTGCCTTTATCATGATCGACCTTGAAAAACAGCACAAATATACTGCAAATTCCGAGCCGTGCAAAATAAGATTTCTTTCATTATATTTGTAGGATTATAGTTGGAATAAGATGAAGATCACATTGCTTACTGTCGGAAAGACTGACAAGGATTGGGTGAAACAGGGTATGGATATATATGTTTCGAGATTGAAACATTATATCCCGTTTGCTGTTGTGGAGATTCCTGAACTGAAGAACGTTTCTGCCCTGACCAAGGAACAGATCAAGGTTCGTGAAGGAGAACTGATCCTGAAGAACGTCAAGCCTACGGATGATCTCATACTTATGGACGAGAGAGGCAAGGAATATACGTCTGTGGATTTTGCAAAGGTCATTCAGGATAAGATTTCATATGTAGGAAAGGATATGGTCTATGTGATAGGTGGCGCCTACGGTTTTTCGGACGCAGTGTATCAGAGAGCGAACTCGAAGATCTCCCTTTCTAGAATGACTTTCTCCCACCAGATGGTAAGAGCGATCTTTGTCGAGCAGATCTACCGTGCTTTCACGATAATGAAAGGTGAACCATATCACCACGAATGAAGATGAGAAACAACCCTTTCATAAAGAAGCGTCTACCTGTGCTGGTCCTCTTTCTGGCATTCGCTCTGTTTATGCTTTCGATGGTGGGAAACAGCAGCGAAAGCGAGACTGCGGATATTGCGGAAAAGGT
This sequence comes from Bacteroidales bacterium, assembly GCA_017555965.1. Lineage (GTDB taxonomy): Bacteria > Bacteroidota > Bacteroidia > Bacteroidales > UBA932 > Cryptobacteroides. The sequence goes on along the minus strand of JAFZFH010000087.1, from coordinate 3,491 downwards.
CGAAGCAAGACTTCAGAGGAGGCTTTCCAAACTCGATTCCTATGCTCAGAAGGCCTTGATGACGAATGATGACGGATGTCTGGACGGACTTCCGGAGGATATGGTCATCTATAAATACGAAAATGATACGCTGAAATATTGGAGCAACCAGTTCCCGATCGTAAATGATGATATCAGCAACAGACTGACTGTACAGAGGCTGACCAGCTATAACAACAGGGCTATATCTCCGCTGTCGGAAGTGACCGAGGATATTTCCTTCATGAATCTCGGACCTAAGTGGTTTGCCATCAAGGCCCTGAAGATTGATGCCGGTGTAAAGATCATAGCCGGTGTGGAAGTCAAGAATAATCTTATTGAGGAACTGAATACTTCCGAAAATGGTACTAATCCACATCTTGGGATAAATGGTCGTTATTCGGTGTCTCCGATTACGTCCAGTACCGGTTCCCCTGTCCAGATTGAAGGTATTCCTTTATTCAAGATTCAGTTCGACTCTGCCCATCTTTCCTATTTCTTTGATAACTCGCTGTTGAGGTGGAGTGCCCTGGTTCTTCTTGTCCTGGCTACCATGCTGTTCATGTTCGGACACAGGTCATTTAAAGTCTATGTGGCTGTGATAGGATCACTTACAGCTCTTACTGCGGTAGCTTTCGTGTGGGGATGGCAGATGAGTGATTCATATTCATTCTTCTCACCTACCCTTTACGCTGACGGACAGGTCCTGTTTTCCTTGGGTGCGCTCATTCTCATAAATACATACATAACCTTGCTTCACATATGCGCATATATGATGAGGGAAAAGGTGGCGGATTTCATCAGGGTCCATAAAAGGCATAAAAGACGCAATCTGGTAATATATGGTGTCGTGTGTCTGCTTGCAGCTGCAGGAACCTTGATCTATGCCCATATGACATTGAGGAGCCTCATACTGAACTCAAATATAAGTATGGAACTTTACAGGGATACCAGTCAGGTTCATTTTACCACGCTGGTATATCTGTCCTATACGGGTCTGCTGTTCTGCATCATGCTTCTCATTCAGTCTGCACAGCCGATAGTCAGAGAATCCATAGGTTTCAGGTACAATGCATTCCGTCTTAGGAGTCTTGCAACCTTTGCCTTCTTATGTTCGCTTTACTTTACGGTAACCGCCGCTGTCTTAGGATTCAGAAAGGAAGAGGACAGGGTTGCAGTATGGGCAAACAGATTGGCTGTGGAGAGAGATCTGGGACTCGAGATCCAGTTGAGGAATGTGGAGGAGTCGATAAGCTCCGATCCTCTTATCTCGACGCTCATCAGGCTGGACAATACCCAGACCATGATCATGAACAGAATTTCGGATTATTATCTTTATAGGGTAAGGCAGGGATACAACACCAATGTGATGATCTTCCGTGACAACGACAGGAACGGATTGGTATACCTCAACAATATCCTCAGGAGCGGGGTTCCGATTGCTTCAGGTTCCAATTTCCTGTTCATAAGCGATAATAACGGAAGAAGCCGTTATGTGGGAACATTCGTGTTCTATTCCAGGGAAGATGGACTGGCAAGGCTTCTGATAGAGCTTGAGCCGGAATCTAATCGTGAGGACAGAGGTTATTACAGTATTTTGGGACAGTTCTCCAATCCGGGAGACATAAACATCCCTACTTTGTACTCATATGCCAAATACAATGCGGATAAACTCATATCATATAAGGGTAATTATCCTTATCCGACAGTTTCTGCAAAGCCTACGGTGAGACTGCAGGAGGGTAAGGATGATGTAATCCGTTCCGGTGGCAATGTTCATTTCATGCATATGGTGGGAGACGAGGAGATGATAGTGATTTCGCGTCCTCAGAGAGGTTCGATGGTGTATTTCATCTCGTTCTCATATCTTTTCCTGGGACTTTGCGCTCTGCTGTATGTGTTCTCGAAGGGTGATGACAAGAAGAAGAGCTTCAGAAGGAATTATTTCCGCACAAGAATCAATACGATTCTGTTCATATCTTCCTTCATGATTCTTGTAAGCATGACAACAATCAGCGTGCTGTTCGTCTATAAGAGAAATGAAGCGAATCTGCAGAACCTGATGTCGACAAAGATCAATACCATACAGGCTCTGATCGGCAACAGAGTGAGACAGGCTTATTCCTGGCAGGAACTTCGTGGTCAGGACTTTGCCACGGCATTGGAGAATATAGGAAATACGACAAAATCTGATATAACGTTGTATTCCCCTGATGGAAAGGTCTTTACGTCGACTACTCCGGAAGTCTTCGAAAAGATGATTATCGGAAGCCGTATCGATCAGGATGCTTTTCACAAGATCGTACATGAAAATCACAGATTCTTTATCCAGAGGGAGAAACTGGATGATTACAGTTATTGGTCAATGTATGCTCCGGTGTTCAATGATAACGGAGATATGATAGCCATAATCAGTTCTCCGTATACGGACAGGAATTATGATTTCCGCAGAGAGGCTTTCTTCCATGCGGCTCTGATATTCAATCTTTTCATTCTGCTTCTGATAGCGTCTCTGCTTTTCAGCACAAGGGAGGTAAATTCGATGTTCTCTCCTTTGATCGAAATGGGAAAGAAGATGAATGTGGCGGATGTGCATAATCTGGAATACATCATCTACAAGAGGGATGATGAGATTTCTTCTCTAGTAGAGGCATACAACCGAATGGTCCGTGACCTGTCGGATTCTACCAAGCAGCTTGCTCAGGCAGAACGTGACAAGGCGTGGAGCCAGATGGCCCGTCAGGTGGCGCATGAGATCAAGAATCCGCTGACTCCTATCAAGCTTCAGCTTCAGCGTCTGATAAGACTCAAGGAGAACAATAATCCGAAATGGGAGGAGAGGTTCGACGAGGTTTCTGCTGTGGTTCTGGAGCATATCGATATCCTTACTGAAACAGCAAACGAGTTCTCTACATTTGCGAAGCTCTACAGTGAGGATCCGGTACTTCTGGATCTGGACAAGACTCTCAGGGATCAGCTTGTGATTTTCGACAACAAGGACAATATAAGCATAGAGTACATCGGAATGGATGAAGCGCTCGTGATGGCCCCGAAACCTCAGCTTATCCGTGTCTTTGTCAACCTCATAACAAATGCTGTCCAGGCTGTGGAGATTCAGCAGAAGGAGGCGGAAGAGAGAGGAGAGACTCCTGAACCTGGAAGTGTGATAATCTTCTTGAGAAACAGCATGAGGGACGGATACTACGATGTTGTCGTGGATGATAACGGCCCGGGCGTTACGGAGGACAATCTTGATAAGCTCTTCACGCCGAATTTCACGACAAAGAGTTCCGGAACCGGCCTCGGTCTTGCGATCTGCAGGAACATCATCGAAAAGTGTGACGGCGAGATTTCCTACAAGAAGTCAGTCGTTCTTGGTGGTGCATCCTTCACCGTAACCCTCCCGAAACATCAATAGGGTGTTGTAGATTGCCGGCTATCAGGTATATACAGACGTTGCGTGCCCCCTTTGG
>JAFZFH010000086.1 GCA_017555965.1 Bacteroidales bacterium | reverse complement strand
CCATCTGAACCTTGCAGTGCTTCTTGATCTCCTCGTGAGCGAACTTGATAGCCTCGAGCATATCCTTCTCGCTTACCTCCTTCATCTCACCCTCAACCATCATGATGTTGTCGTATGTTGCGGCAACGATGATGTCGATGTCAGTGTCTGCCATCTCGCTGAAGTTAGGGTTGATCTTGAACTCACCGTTGATTCTGGCAACGCGTACCTCAGAGATAGGACCCTCGAACGGAATGTCGCTGACTGCGAGTGCTGATGAAGCTGCGAGTCCTGCGAGTGCATCCGGCTGGATGTCCTTCTCAGCTGAGATAAGGTTTACGTTTACAAATACTTCTGCGTGGAAGTCCTCTGGGAAGAGTGGACGGAGTGCGCGGTCAATAAGACGTGAGATGAGGATCTCATAGTCAGATGCCTTGCCCTCTCTCTTCATGAAGCCACCTGGGAAGCGGCCTGCAGAGGCATATTTCTCTTTGTAGTCTACCTGAAGCGGCATGAAGTCCACGTCATCCTTAGCGTCTTTAGCGCAGCAAACGGTTGCGAGGAGCATTGTGCCACCCATCTTTACTACTACAGAACCGTCAGCCTGCTTTGCAAGCTTGCCGGTCTCGATTTCAATTACCCTACCGTCGGATAATTCGATTGTCTTTTTTACGATATTCATTACTTCTTGTTCCAACCTGCCTCCCCCTATGGGAGTTGATTAATATTCTGTTTCATCTAAAGGCTTCCGAGCCTTTTTAAGACCATCGTACCAGGTCCGATATATATGATTTGTCACTCTTCAGGCGCCGCAGGTTGTTGTCTGCGCCGTCAGACTTCTTTGCGTATGAAAAAAGGGGGATAACCGTCATGTTGCGGTTTTTCCCCCTTCGTCGTTTTCCTGCTATTATGAGGCTTATCGACGGAGGCCAAGCTCCTTAACGATAGCTCTGTATCTCTCAATGTCAACTGCCTTGAGGTAATCAAGTACACGACGACGCTTACCTACAAGCTTAAGAAGTGAACGACGAGTTACATAGTCGTGCTTGTTGTTCTTAAGATGCTCAGTAAGGTGAGCGATACGGTATGAAAACAATGCAACCTGGCTCTCTGGAGAACCTGTGTCAGTGTTAGACTTTCCGTACTTCTCGAAAAGCTCCTGTTTCTTTTCAGGCATAAGGTATTCAGCCATAGCTTTAAAAAGGATTAAGGGTTAATAAATCAAAACTTTACGGGTCACTGGCAAGTAAACCCAAAGCGGGCGCAAAGATAGACATAATATTCAAGAAAACAACCCATTGTCATGAAAAATCATGATAATATATTATCTTTGTTAGAAATGAGATCAAGTAACATTATCCTGGCATTCCTCGTGTTTGCGCTGACAGCATGTGTGAATGCGACATACGAAAGCTATACCGGCACCATTGACGTGAATGGTGTCAATCTTTTCTATGCGGCAGAAGGCTGCGGAAAACCTGTAATCCTTCTTCATGGCAACGGTGGAAGTCACAATGACCTCGAAACTACCCATCGTGAACTTGCACAGGCAGGCTATAAGGTCTATGCTCTGGACTCACGCGGCCAGGGAGCGAATCCTCGCCTGGACGAATACCATTATAAGGATATGGCGACGGATGTGTATGAATTCATAAAGTGCAAAGGTCTTGAGAAGCCGGTCGTGTTCGGATTCAGCGACGGAGGAAACATCGCCCTTCAGCTGGAGGTGATGTTTCCCGGAACTCTGGGTGCAATCGCAACAGGTGGAGCCAATATATTTGTAGAAGGCTCGTTGATACCGGAGTTTGCAGAAGGTTTTCTTGCACAGCCGACAGATGAGCCGCTTGTGATAATGATGCAGAACGAGCCTGCAATGACGGTTGAAGATATGAAATCAATCAGCTGTCCGGCTCTGATAATGTCCGGAGAGCATGACCTTATTCTTGCTGACCATACTCGCCTGATAGGAGAGAACATTCCTTCAGGAGAAGCCCGTATCATCCCCGGTGAGGATCATGGATCATACATATGCAACAGTCCGAAGCTGGCTCCGATTCTTCTCGAGTTCTTCAACAGTATAGGGTATTAGAAATGGCAAAGACTGCAGATAAGATATATAAGGACCCTGAGATCGGTGATGTGACCTTCAAGAAAAGTGACAGGAGCCGAAGCCTCAGTATCCGTGTCCATCCTGTCAAGGGTGTGAGCGTTTCTGTGCCGTATATGGTGCCATATGCAGTGGCTCAGGCTTATTTTCAGACGCGACGTTCATGGATTATCGAGACCATGGCAAAGCAGAAGGAAAAGTACAAGGATCTGGTCATTCCGAGTGCGCAGGAGATTGCCGAACTTCGCAAGAAGGCAAAGGCTGAACTGCCGCCCCGCCTGTTCGAACTGGCTGTACGATATGATTTCCTATATAATGGCGTGACGATAAAGCATAATGCGTCCAACTGGGGAAGCTGTTCTGCAAAAGGAAACATCAATCTGAATCTGAATATAGTCCGTCTTCCGAAAGTCCTGCAGGATTATGTGCTGCTCCATGAGCTGTGCCATCTGCGTCATTATGATCATGGCCATGGCTTTCATCTTCTCTTGGAACATGTGCTGACGGATAATCTGCTGAAATGTGTAGATGCCGGAGATCCGCTCGCGGCAGAAATCGCAAAGAAGGCCGCGCTCAGCAAGGCGAAATATCCGGTCGACTACGTGATGACCCGCGCCATCAAACAGTTCCGTGTCGTCTAGATCTGGCGGTTTTTCCAGCGTCCGGAACGAAGGTAGATCCAGCTGCAGAGCATAAGGATACCGCCGTAGACATGTTCAGCCGTCCAACATATTGCCACATCCGTCTTCATCATTCCGATGATGATTGTACAATATATAAGGTAGAATGCAAGTGCGATCATCTCAAGTTTGAAGGCGGTCTTTGTGCTGCCTGTTCCCGATACCGCCTGGAAGAATATCTGTCCTCCTACATTCAGCAGATATGCGGATGTCATCACGATGATAGCAGGGACAGAGTCTCTGATCAGATCCGGGATGTCTGTGTATATGCGTGCTATCGCTTCCGGGAATATACAGACGAGTGCGATCATGATGCACAGGATTCCATAAGACAACTTGAGGACTCTCTTCACTAGCGACATAACCTTTTCCGTATGTCCTTCTCCGATCATGTTGCTGACCAGGGTGCTGCATGTAGCTGAAAAAGCGGAAAGCACGACCCACATCAGTCCGGAAATGCTTCTGGTTATATTGGATATGGCCAAAGCCCTTTCTCCAAGATGCTCGATATACATGAAGAAGATGAACCATGTCGTGATTGAGACTGTATGCTGGATCATGGTCCATGAACATACCGGCATCATAGAACTGACACATGAAACTTCAAATCTTGCTGCCTTGTCAAGTCCATATTTCTTTCTGTCGCAGCTTGTCCTGGTATAGATCACGAAGAAGATCAGTGACACAAGTTCTGCAAGGCTTGATCCGATTGCAGCTCCTGTGATGCCGAGAGCCGGAAGACCTAACTTTCCGAATATGAGTATGTAATTGAAGATTACATTGGAAAGGACCATGACTACTGAGTTGAATGTCAGTGTCTTAGTCTGCGTCGTGCCGACATAGAAGGCTCGGAACATGGTTGTCGCAAAGGCGAATACCATACCCGGAAGTCGCCATCTCACATAACTCAATGCAGCTTCATATATGGCCTTTGACGACACCATCAGTTTCATCAGCGACGGTGAAAGCAGTTCCGATAACAGGATTATGATACCGGACAATCCGAGGACGAAGTAGAGTCCGTTCCAGAACAGTCTGCCTGTTTCCCTGAAGTTTCCTTCTCCGTTTCTTCTGCCTATGATGATCTGTGCACCAAGGCTGAATCCGAATCCGATCATGAACAGGACCATATAGTACACGATGGCGATGGCAGATGCTCCAAGTTCCACCTCTCCGACTCTTCCGAGGAAGGCCGTGTCGGTGAGACCGATCATCTGTTCCATCACCAGGCTTATCAGGATCGGGTATGCTACCCTCCAGATATTCCTGTACGAATATGTGCCTGTTGTCTTTCCCATGTTATGCTCGAGAGAGGATGGCCATTGCTTGGTCGACTGTCAGTGCGTTCTCGACGCGGAAGATGCCGCTGCGGCTTCGCTGGAGGCTGTCAAGGTGCGCTCCGCTTCCGAGGGCTTCTCCAAGGTCGCGGGCGAATGCGCGGACATAGGTTCCTTTGCTGCAGGCCATGCGGACTTCTGCGCGTGGCAGGCCCAGAGCCGAGTTGTCGGTGACATTTATCCTGCTTGAAGCGTTAGATGTGGTTTCGGGCGCAGTAGTTCGGAAAACAACCCCTCCCCCTGCGGCCAGGGGGGTAGCACGGTTTTCCGAACTACAATCGCCCGAAACTACAGGAGCATCAAACCGCATAAGTTCAAGTTCAGTGATGTTGATGCGTGAAACGCGAATGAGTTCCGCAGCTACTTCGTCCAGAGTCTTACCTTCCTTGTGAAGTTTGCGGGCGAGTTCGTATGCGCGGACTCCATCAACTGATTTTGCTGAGAAGAGGGGAGCGATCTGATCCTGCTCTCCGATGAATGCAGGCAGCGCTGCCTCTACAGCTTCAGAAGTGATGTGTTCGTGCGGGAAGAATCTGTCAATCTCCTTTTCCAGATCGTACGATGGGGTAGTGGCACCGAATGTGATGCCGGCAACATACTCCTTGTCGTGGGACTGGAGAGTTTCAGCAAGCTTTGTCGCCTTACCTATGCAGACAAGCAGCACACCCGTCGCCAAAGGGTCGAGTGTACCGGCATGTCCTACCTTGAGATTCTTCTTGCCAAAATGACGGATAGCGGCGAACTTGACCTTTCTGATCACGTCCGCCGATGTCCATCTGTATGGTTTGTCTATAGGGATGATTATTCCCTCCGGATAGTCTTCGATGTTCCTTGAAAGAGGCGAAGAATCCGGTCTTAGTACCAATGCTTCCAAAATAATTATTTACAAGCCATCTTGTCGATGCGTGTCTGATGACGACCACCCTCAAAGGTCTCGCCGAGCCATGCATCTGTAATTTCTACAACAGTCTCGTATGAAATGAATCTTGCAGGCATCACAAGCACGTTTGCGTTGTTGTGCTGCTTGATGAGCTTGCCGATCTCAGGAGTCCAGCAGAGTCCGGCGCGGATACCCTGATGCTTGTTGAGGGTGATTCCGATACCGTTACCTGTACCGCAGAATGCGATTCCGAGATCCACTTCGCCCTTCTCGACAGCCTCTGCGAGCGGATGTGCTACGTCAGGGTAGTCCATGCTTGCTGTTGTGTCGGTGCCGAAGTTCACCATTTCATATCCCTTACCTGTAAGGTATTCCACCAGCTGGTTCTTGTAATCAACTCCAGCGTGGTCGTTGCAAATTCCGATCTTCATGATATTCTTTTCTTTAGCAAAGTGTTGCTTTGATATACTCGATTCTTCTTGCGAATTCCTCCTTTCCGATGAGTGTCACGATGTCAGCGATACCGAGTCCGCTTGATGCACCCACGAGAGCAAGACGAAGACAGTTCATTACCTTACCCATAGGCCACTCGTTGCTGCGGATATACTCCTCGAGAGGTCCCTCAAGATTCTCCTTTGTGAACTCACCCTCAAATGCAAGGATGAAGTCTGCAGCCTGGAGTGCAAGAGTGTAGTTCTCCTCTTTCCAGAACTTTGCAGCATCCTTCTCCACGAAAGTCGTCGGTGCTACAAAAAGGTATGAAGCGATGTCCCAGAAATCTGCTACGAAAGTAGCTCTCTCCTGGATGAGTGACACTACCTTCTCCACGTATTCGCGTGAAATGCCTGTGATGCCCTTGCTTTCGAGTACAGGGATATAGAGGTCTGTAAGTTCAGCTACGCTCTTCTTTCTGAGGTACTCCTTGTTGAACCACTTTGCCTTGTCTGCATTGAATCTTGCACCGGACTTCACGACTCTTTCGAGTGAGAAGATCTCTACAAGCTCCTCGAGCGTGAAGAGCTCCTGGTCGTTACCAGGGTTCCAGCCGAGCATTGCGAGAAGATTTACGAATGCTTCAGGGAAGTAGCCGTCCTCACGATAACCGCGTGACACCTCACCCTCTGAGTTTACCCACTGAAGCGGGAATACAGGGAAACCGAGACGGTCACCGTCTCTCTTGCTGAGCTTACCCTTTCCGTCCGGCTTGAGAAGAAGCGAAAGGTGGGCAAAGCGAGGCTGAGTCTCTGTCCATCCGAATGCCTCATAAAGGAGGTAGTGGAGCGGAAGTGACGGAAGCCACTCCTCACCTCGGATAACTTCAGTGATTTCCATGAGGTGGTCGTCCACGATGTTTGCAAGGTGGTATGTAGGAAGCTCATCTGCCCTCTTCCAGAGTACCTTGTCGTCGAGAGTGGATGTGTTGACCTCCACGTGACCGCGGATAAGGTCCTCCATTTCTACAACTCGGTTCTCAGGCATCTTGAATCTTACAGTCCAGTCGTTACGTGTCTCAAGAAGTTCCTTCCACTCTGCCTCAGGCATTGAAAGAGAGTTTCTCAGACCCATACGAGTTGTCTGGCCGTAGATGAATGTCTGGCCCTGAGCCTCCATTTCTGCACGCTTGGCATTGAGCTCTTCAGCTGTGTCGAATGCATAATATGCATATCCGTTCTCCACGAGCTGCTCAGCGTACTGGCGGTAGATAGGCTTTCTCTGGCTCTGTCTGTAAGGAGCATGAGGATGACGCTCAGATGCAGTCTCTACAACATTGCCTGATGCATCCACTCCTTCATCTGGTACGATGCCGCACCAGTTAAGCGCTTCGATGATATATTTTTCTGCTCCAGGTACAAATCTCTGTGAGTCAGTGTCTTCGATTCTGATGATGAAGTCTCCTCCGCGCTGCTTTGCGAAGAGGTAATTGTAAAGTGCTGTACGCACGCCTCCCATGTGGAGAGGTCCTGTCGGAGATGGGGCGAATCTTACCCTTGTCTTACGTTCCATGTCTTCTATTGTTTTTCAGGACGCAAAAATAATAAAAAATTATAATTCATCCCTAGTCTGGCCAGGGAGCGCCTTTCTTCTGAGTGCCGATACATTTTCAAGTTCGCTTCTGTCCTGATTTTCAGTGACAAGAAGGACTGGCTTGTTGTTCTTGTCGAAGGCCAGCTTCTTTCTTACAGGAGCGCTGTTGTAGCCGATCTTGTGAACCTTGACCTGCGGCAGGTCTATACCGTCTTCAGATACGGCCTTGTTCCTTTCATACTTGAAGTGGCTGTCGATCATGATTATGTTGCCTACTTCTGTCTGAGGAAGAGCCATGGTCATGTTGATTCCTGTCACGATGACGGTGATGTTGACCCTGTCTCCAAACTCAGGACTTTCATCAAAGATGAGTCCGCTCTTGAAGTTGTCAGCATTTCCTGTATATTTCTTGATCATTGCGCTTACCTGTCCATACTGACTCATGGTAAGTCCGTCCTTGTTGGATCCTGTAGTGACATTGATCAGAACTTTCTGTGCAGTGTTGAGGTCGAAGTCGTTGAGCAGAGGAGATTCAAGAGCGCTCTTCACCGCGTCCTCAATCCTGTTCTTGCCGGTACCTGTACCGCAACCCATAAGTGCATATCTGCTGCAGCCGCGGTTGTCGTTCTTCATCATTGTGCTGACATCCTTGAAGTCAACGTTGATGTAACCTCTCTTCTTGATGATCTCAGTGATGCCTCGTACTGCAGTGGCGAGCACTTCGTCAGCCTTAGGGAATGCATCCTGGACAAGGAGGTCGCCATAGACGTCGAAGAGCTTCTCGTTGTCGATGATCAGAAGGCTGTCGACATTGTTCTCAAGCTCTGTGATGCCGTCGATGGCCTTTGACATGGTCTCGTTACCCTGGTTTCTGAACGGAATTGTGACTACTCCGACAGTAAGGATGCCCTTCTTCTTTGCCATAGATGCAATTACTGGAGCAGCTCCTGTACCAGTGCCACCACCCATACCTGCTGTGATGAACAGCATCTTTGTGTCCTGGTCAAGTATCTTCTCGATCTCATCCTGAGAGTTGAGTGCGGCATTTCGTCCTTCTGTAGGATTGGTTCCGGCTCCGAGACCCTCGTCTCCAAGCTGGATCTTTACAGGAACATCACACTTGTCGAGAGCCTGGCTGTCTGTATTGCAGACGATGAAGGTACAGCCCTCGATCCTCTGCTTGTACATATAATTTACAGCGTTGCAACCGCCACCGCCGACTCCGATCACCTTGATGATGGATTCATCAGGAACCCATGTGTCCGGTACTATTTCAATATTGTCAAAGCTCATATCTAGATCTCCTCATTTTCTACTTCCTGGTGGACAGTGTCGTAAAGACCGCCACAGAATTCCTTAATCTTTCCTAACGGATTCCAAGTAACCTTGCCTGTATTCTTCTTAGGCTTTGCAGGCTGCTGGACCTTTACTACCGGCTCCGGTTCAGGTTCAAACTCGAAAAGTGTTTCCTTCGGTACCTCGACCACAGGTTCCGGTTCCGGCTCCTGTGTAAAGCTTACAGGTGCCACATAACCTTCCTTCGTAAATGCACAGTTGAGGGTCTTGTCTTCCTTGGCCGCCATTATAAGGCCTATCGATGTTGCTGCAGAAGTCTCGGTTACGCCTTCGCAACCCTGGAATGAATACATGTGTCTAGGGTATCCTGTCCTTACTCTGTATCCTGTGAGCTCAGATATGAAGTTTCCGAGGTTTGCTGTCTGAGCACATCCGCCGGTAACTACGATTCCGCTCATGAGTCTGTCTGCAAAACCGCTCTGCTGGATCTCGTAGAGGATTGCCATAAGGATTTCCTCCACTCTTGCAGTAATGATCTCTGAAAGATACTTGACAGGGAGCTTCTTGTCTGCTTCTCCACCTTCACTCTTGATGTGGATGATCTTCTCGCTGAGGTTCAGAAGCTTCTCAGGCATGCATGCGCCGAATGCTATCTTGATGTTTTCTGCGAGATCTTTGCTGATGCTTCCTTCTGACTCGATCTGGATGTCTCCGGTGATGTTTCTTCCTCCGAACGGAATGGAAGCATAATGTCTCATGATGTTTCCATGGTATACGGACACCGATACGCATCCACCTCCGAAATCGATCATTGCAACACCGTTCTCCATCTCTGAATCAAGGAGTACTGCCTTTGCTGTGGTGTCTGCTGTGAAATACTTTCTCGCAGCCACGATACCTGCCTTCTTCAGTACAGTGTCGATCTTTGCCAATGAACTCTTCTTTCCGATGAAGATCTTGAAGTGACCCTCGAGCACGTCGCTGGTCATTCCGATGATGTCGTTCTCGATGATCTGGAAGTTCTCTCCGTCAGAAAACGACTGGGCTACAGCACCATAGATTGCCTCCATGTTCGGGTTCTCCAGCGGATACATGTCCTGGGCAGATCTCTTCAGCTCTGCAACATCCTCAGCAGTGATGTCTGTGTCATATCCTCTGCCGTCGATCTTGCCTGTGTTCGATTCGAGTCTTACAGGGTATTTAGGCATACCGACCACAGCCTGGGTAATCTTGATTCCCAAGGCGTTCTCCGCCTCTTTGATTGTTTCTGCCAACGGCTCGCTGACCTGAGATGCATTGAACACGCTGCTGCTCCTGATACCCTCCGATTCAGTCTCCTTATAATATACGATCTGTACATTCTCACCCTCGACCTTCGCAACCGTGAGGGCGATCTTCGATGTGCCGAGATCGACCGATGTTATGTATCTGTCCTGTAACTCCATATATTGTATCTTTTATTTTTCCTTGCAGACGATCTGTCCCTTGTACTTGAGGTCGACCGTCCTGTAATGCCCTTCACCCTTGGCAGGGATGATGTGGGTGTAATATTTTTCCATCTTACGGAACTTGTCCTCGATGTCCGTAGGCTGGCCGAAAAGGAACATCTCCTTGCCTTCCCTAGGTATCAGGATGAGGTCCTTCTTTGCATCGACCGAGATCTGTACAATCTTGTCCTTCCATGTCTTGCTCTTCTCGATGTAGTTCACGACATTCATCATGTTTCTGAACCACTCCTTCTCCTTCGGGTCTTCGATAGCTCCCTTGTATCCGCTGTTCGCAGCGAGAGGAATGTTGCCGTCGATGATCTGAACATGCGATGCATATGTCCTCTGAAGCGGGAAGATGTATCCGTCTGCATCGGCATAGAAACCTCCGTCTTTCTTCTGGAACCTCACAACCGGCTTTCTCTGGGTCACATCAACATGAAGGATACCGTCTCTGGTCACATAGGCCTGGCTTTTCAGAACAGCGCTTCTTCCGTCGATGATGTCCTCTATTCTCGTGAGGTCAATGCTGTCCGCCACCATGCCGATGTAGTGTCCGTATTCTCTGTCAAGATATCCCTTGACGTCAGCCTTGGATACGAAACTGTTCTGCATGCTGTCCAGAACGGCCACCTCAAGTCCCTTGCAGGTGATGGCCTTTCTCGAGTCAGAACCTGCGATTACAGCCACGACAATACATGCCGCAAGCAAAGCTCCGCCCAATCCCAGAAGAATATATTTCAAAGTCTTATTCATTTTCTGTCAGCAACTCCCTTATAGGGTCAACAAATCTGTCAATGTCTCCGGCTCCTACTGTAACGATGACTTCCTTGTCTCCGAGTTCCAGCCCCTTCATATAATCCATAAGTTCCTCCTTCTTCAGAAGCACTTTCTCTGGAGCTGTCACATCCTTGAATATGATTTCTGATGTCACTCCAGGTATAGGTTCTTCGCGTGCAGGATAGATATCCAGCAGAATCAGTCTGTCAACACAGCTCAGTGATTCTGCAAATCCTTCGGCAAAGTCGCGTGTCCTTGTATAGAGGTGCGGCTGGAATATCGCCGTAAGCCTGTGCTGCGGGAAATTTCCTCGGATGGATGTAAGTGAGGCCGAAATTTCTCTCGGATGGTGTGCGTAGTCATCGATGTAGATGCACTTCTCCGATTTAAGCTGTATGTCGAATCTTCTCTTCACACCTCCGAATGAAGCGAGAGCCGTACGTATCTTTTCCGGGTCGAGTCCGTATGTGAGTCCGATTGCAGATGCACCGACTGCGTTCTCGATGTTCACCCATCCAGGGATACCTACGACGCAATCCTTGATCACTCCACCTGGCCAATGCAGGTCAAAATGAGTGAAGCCTGTACCGTCTCCATCAGTAAGTACCGCGTAGAAGTCTGCAGCAGGATCGTCGTATGAATATGTCATGATCCTTGCCTTCGTGTCGTCCTGTGTGATGTCGATTCCGTGCTTTGCGATGACGGTTCCGCTTACCTGCGATGCGAATGCCTTGAAAGCCTCGCGGATATGTTCCTCGTCGCCATATATGTCCAGATGGTCAGGGTCCATCGAAGTGATGACTGCGATCTCAGGGAAAAGCTGAAGGAACGAGCGGTCAAACTCGTCCGCCTCCGCCACCACCACATTATTCGGGTGTACAAGAAGGTTGGTTCCGTAATTCTTCGAAATTCCACCGAGGAAAGCCGAGCACCCTTCCTTTGAATCAGTGAAGATGTGGCTTACAAGTGTGCTGGTCGTTGTCTTTCCATGTGTTCCGGCAACTGCCATGCATCTCTGTCCCTCAGAAATCTCTCCGAGCATCCTGGATCTCTTGATGACACGGTAGCCGTTCTCCTGTACATATACAAGTTCTCCCATATCCTTAGGAACGGCAGGAGTATATACGACAAGTGTCGATTCCGCATCCTTAGGAACGAAACCGATATTGTCCTCATAATGTACCTCGATGCCCTCAGCCTCCAATGCGTAAGTCAGCGGAGACGGTGTTTTGTCGTAACCGCTCACCTTGTAGCCCTTGATATTGTAATATCTGGCTATGGCGCTCATTCCGATGCCGCCGATTCCTATGAAATATATGTGGTTGTATTCTCTCATACTATCTTGTAAATCTCTTCTGCAATGGTCATGGCCGCATCTCTAAGTGCAAGAGCGGAAATATTCTTTTCCATTAGAGCGATTCTTTCACTGTTTTCTATCAGTCCGCATGCAGTTTTCATGAGTTCTTCAGCTGCATCGACATCCTTTACCATCATAGCCGCATCCTTGCGTACAAGGGCCATGGCGTTGTGGGTCTGATGGTCTTCGGTCACATTTGGTGATGGGACGAAGATCACAGCTTTGTGCGCTGCACACAATTCCGATACCGAGCTTGCTCCGGAACGTGATATGACTATGTCTGCTGCAGCATAGGCAAGATCCATCCTCATGATGAAATCTGAATGCCGGATGCCTTCGACTGGTTTTCCGGAAGCCTGTGCCTCCTCCATGAAGACGTCGATGGACTTCTTGTAATATTTGCCGCACTGCCAGATGACTTCGATGTCCTTTCCTCCAGGACAGCCGTCGCTGATCCACTTCTTCATCGCATTGTTGAGGGTGCCGCTTCCGAGGCTGCCGCCTACCACGAAGATATGCTTCTTCTGAGGGTCAAGTCCATAGAATCGGTATGCCTCTTCCTTCATCTGCTCCGTTGCAGGAATGATATCCTTTCTGATAGGATTGCCGGACATGACTATCCTGTCAGCAGGGAAGAATCTTTCCATTCCCTCGTATGCAACACAGATGCTCCTTGCGTTCTTTCCGAGTATCTTGTTTGTCAGTCCTGCATAGCCGTTCTGTTCCTGTATCAGTGTAGGGATGCCCATGCGTGCAGCGGCCCACAGAAGGGGAGCACTTGCATAGCCTCCTACTCCGATCGCGATATCCGGCTTGAACTCCTTGATGAGCTTCTTTGCCATCCTTACACTCTTGAGCACCTTGAACGGAAGTGCAAGGTTTGACAAGGTAAGGCTTCTCTGAAGACCTGCCACAGGAAGCCCGACGATCTTATAACCTGCTGCCGGAACCTTCTCCATCTCCATCCTTCCCTCAGCACCGACAAAAAGGATCTCCGTCTCAGGACAGAGTTCCTTCAGCTTATCTGCGATGGAAAGGGCAGGGAAGATATGTCCTCCCGTACCCCCTCCGCTTATGATTGCCCTTATTTTCTTATATTCCATAATTACAGATCACTGTCTATGTGTTCGAGTATGTCCATGCTGACCTGTATGTCGTCAGCATTGTTGTCATATATAGGTATTGCTGCCTCTTCCTCTTCCTGGATTCTCTTTCGAGCCATTCTGCTTATCGACAGGATGACTCCGAATGCTATGCAGAATACGAGGAATGCGAAACTTCCGTGACTGATCAGCGGAAGAGTCTGTCCCGTCATCGGACCGATGTCCACATTTACGAACATGTGCATGAAGGCCTGTCCGGTAATCAGTACGCTGAGTCCGCCGACTGCAATCTTCGCATATTCGTTGCTGCAGAGTCGTGCAATTGTGGAGCCTCTTGCAAGAAGACTGACATAAAGGAATATGATGATGATACCTCCGATCAGTCCGTATTCTTCTACGAGGAAGCTGAACATGTAGTCTCCATAAATGTTTGAGACCACGTATTTCTGAGTGCTGTTTCCGCTGCTCTTTCCCAGGATCTTGCCCTCGTGTATAGCAATCTTTGCACTGTACGGCTGCTTGATCTCATCCAGAATCCTGTAGAATTCTCTTGAACGAGGGGCAACCTCCTTGAGTCTTTCTGCATCGTAGTCCGCTCCAATTCGGCTTTTCATAGTGGCGATTCTCTCGAATCTGGCGAATACCTTTCCGTCTGTGGCGTTGTAAACTCCGACGATCATCACAAGACATACAAGTCCTGCTGCTCCTGCGAGTGCGATCTCCTTGAACGGCATGCCGCCGATAAGAAGTGTCGCGATAAGGATGACTCCGATGAAGACTGCGCTGGAACCGCTACCCAGAAGGGTAAGGACGCAGACTGTCAGGATCGGGCCATACATATAGATGAGTCGCTTGTGCAGGTCTGTCCTGCCCCACTTCAACCTTTTTTCCTTGTATGCGTGGATTGCCCATGCAAGGTAAAGCACCATCGCAACTTTCACAACCTCAAAGACGTGCATCTGAAATCCTGCTATCCTGAGGGTTCTCCATGCACCGTTGATTCTTTCTGCCTGAACGAGTCCCGGTATATTTACATGAGATGCCAGAAGGCCCAGCAGAATGAATGATACCGCAAATCCAAGCTTTGATAATATTCTGAATATACCTATCTTCTTTATGTTGTACAGACCGAATATGATTCCGAGTCCGATGCCGACGATCACAAGGTGTTCGCTGACAAAGTCCATTCTGTCTTTACTTCCTTCCTTCAGAAGGGATGTGGATGAGAAAATGGCAAGAATGGAGATCATGGTCAGCAGGAATACGATTATCCATACGACCTTGTCTCCTTCTATATTATCGATGAACTTCCAGAACCCTGTCTTCTGAGTTCCGGTATTTCTTTTGCCATCCTTGCCCATATCCTAGAGGTTTCTTACGGCTTCCTTGAACTGTCTGCCTCTGTCTTCATAATTCTTGAAAAGGTCGAAGCTTGCGCAGCATGGTGACAGAAGAACCACATCGCCTGAAACTGCGATCTCGTGTGCCAGTTTCACTGCATCCTTGGCAGATGTCACGTCGTGTATCTCAGGTACGATACCTTCGAATGAGTCGTGGAACTTCCTGTTGTCAAGACCCATGCAGATCATAGCCTTCACCTTTTCCTTTGCAAGCGGAATGAGGCTCTCGTAGTCATTGCCCTTGTCTGTGCCTCCGACAATCCATACTACAGGTCTTGTCTGACATTCAAGTGCATACCATGCAGCGTCCACATTTGTTGCTTTGGAGTCGTTGATGTAAAGTACATCCTTGATGCTCAATACGTTCTCAAGTCTGTGCTCGACTGCCTGGAAGGTTGCGAGTCCGCTTCTGATAGCCTCGTTGTCGATATCCATCACCTTAGCGGCAAGTGCGGCAGCCATTGAGTTGTATACATTATGCTTACCGCCCAATGCAAGCTCCTGAAGATACATGTCGCACTCATTCTCCTTGTAGCGTACTATCATCTTGTCTTCCTTGACAAATGCGCCCTGAGCCACTTCCTCCTTCTGTGTGAACGGAAGCTTCTGAGCCTTCAGCACGATCTGGTCGAGATGTCTGATTGTAATCTCGTCGTCAGAGCAGAAGATGAAGCAGTCCTCGCTTGACATGTTACGTGTGATACGGAACTTTGCCTTCACATAGTTCTCCATGTTGTGGTCGTATCTGTCAAGATGGTCTGGAGTGATGTTGGTGATGATGGCGATGTCAGCCTTGAAGTCGTATACATTGTCGAGCTGGAAGCTGCTGAGTTCCAGTACATAGATGTCGTAGTTCTCTGTAGCCACCTGGAGGGCATAGCTCTTTCCGATGTTTCCTCCGAGTCCGACGTTCATGCCGGCCTGCTTGAGCAGATGGTATACGAGAGATGTGGTGGTAGTCTTTCCGTTGCTTCCGGTGATGCATACCTTCTTTGCAGAATCATATCTTCCTGCGAATTCAATTTCAGAAATCACTCTGATGCCCTTTTCTGTGATCTTAGTGACCATAGGGGCTGTCGAAGGGATACCAGGACTCTTTATGACCTCGTCTGCATTGAGAATGAGTTCTTCTGTATGCTTGCCCTGCTCGTAAGGGATTTCCCATTTGTCGAGCACGGATGCATATGCCTCGGAAATCTTCCCCATATCCGAGAGAAACACATCATGGCCTTTAACCTTTGCGAGAACAGCAGATCCTACTCCGCTTTCTCCACCGCCTAACACTACAATTCTAGACATATATTATTGACTATCTGACTTTTAACAATGCTACTGTAATAACTGCGAGAATGATTCCCACGATCAGGAATCTGGTAACAATCTTTGCTTCAGGAAGAGCTTTCGCAGGGCTCTGGATAAGTGCCTCTATGCCTTCCTTCTGGAAGTGGTGATGGAGAGGAGCCATTCTGAATATTCTCCTTCCCGCACCATATTTCTTCTTTGTATACTTGAAGTATACTCTTTGTGAAATCACTGAAACGCTTTCTGCGAAGAAAACTCCGCAAAGTATCGGAATCAGCAGCTCTTTTCTGATAAGTACTGCGCTTACTCCGATAATTCCTCCAAGCATGAGGCTTCCTGTATCTCCCATGAACACCTGTGCAGGGTATGTATTGTACCAGAGGAATCCGATCAGAGCTCCTACCAGTGCCGACATGAAGATGGCAAGTTCACCACTCCGCGGGATATACATTATGTTGAGGTAGTCTGCATTGACCATGTTACCTCCAAGCCATGCGAATACGCCCAATACAACTCCTACGATGGCAGAGGTTCCGGCTGCAAGTCCATCCATTCCGTCAGTCAGGTTGACTCCGTTGGAACATGCTGTGATGACGACGATGATCATCAGTACGTAAACTGCCCATTTGCAGTACCAGCCCCATACACCGTTGAACGGAGAAAGCCATTTGTAGTCAAATTCATGGTCCTTGACAAACGGAATGGTCGTCTTTGTGCTCTTGACCATATCGACCTGCTCTGTAGTGATCTCAGTCTGGCTTTCGTTAGAAATATCCTCTCTGACAACGATCTGGTCGCTGAAACATACAGCCAGACCGATTGCAAGTGCCATTGCGCCCTGTCCAATGAGCTTCTTCCTTTCGCTCAGTCCTTCTTTGTTCTTCTTGAATACCTTGATGTAATCGTCTGTGAATCCAAGGAAGAAGAACCATATTGTGCTGATCAGAAGAAGTAGGATGTATATGTTGGTAAGGTCTGCAAGCAGCAGAACCGGAATTACCAGTGCTATGAAGATGATGATTCCTCCCATGGTGGGGGTGCCTTTCTTCTGCATCTGTCCTTCCAGTCCGAGATCACGGATTGTTTCTCCGATCTGTTTCTTCTGCAGCCAGCAGATGATCTTCTTTCCGGCGAATATCGAAATCAGCAGGGCAAGAGTGAATGCCGCTATCGCCCTGAATGACAGATAGCCGAAAAGGCCCTGTCCCGGAAGGTCAATGCCTGTCTGCTTGAAGTATTCTATAAGGTGGTATAACATAATCTTATTCTTATTCCATTGTTGCGAAGATCTCCTTTACGATCTCCTTTTCGTCAAAATGTGTCTTTTCTGTACCTATGATCTGGTAGGTCTCGTGTCCTTTTCCTGCAAGAAGGATTGTCGCTCCCTGTCCCGCAATCATTATTGCTGTGCGGATGGCTTCTTCTCTGTCTTCAATGAAGAGGGAACGCGATCTTCCGCTGAGGTCCATACCGGACTTGATCTCCGCCATGATGTCGGAAGTCCTTTCTGTGCGGCTGTTGTCAGATGTCACCACTATTCTGTCCGCCAGCTTCTGTGCTATCGCCGCCATTTCAGGACGTTTGGTCCTGTCTCTGTCTCCTCCGCATCCGAACAGGCAGATAAGTTCGCGGTCCGGTGCTATTTCTCTGAGTGTCTTGAGAACATTCTCCAATGCGTCAGGAGTGTGTGCATAGTCGATGATGACTGAGATGTCCTTAGGACCACGTATGTTTTCGAGTCTGCCCGGAGCCGGTTTCAATGTGCTCATGGCAACCAGAACCTCTTCCGGTTCTGCTCCTAATACCACGGCTGTGGTATAGATTGCAAGCAGGTTGTATGCGTTGTGAAGGCCAATCAGCGGACTCCATGCCTCGATCGAGTCGATCTTCAGAAGCATTCCCTCGAAGCTCTGCTCCATCACTCTGCAGGTGTGGTCAGCAATGCTTCTGAGTGAATAGGTCACGACCTCCGCCTTTGTGTTCTGCATCATGACAAGTCCGTTGCGGTCATCGATGTTGGTGATGGCATATGCGTCGGACGACAGAGTGTCGAAGAACAGTTTCTTGCATCTGAGATATTCAGCGAATGTCTTGTGGTAGTCAAGGTGGTCGTGAGTCAGGTTCGAGAAGATACCGGCCTTGAATTTAAGACCCGCCACTCTTTCCTGTTCCACTCCTATAGAACTTACCTCCATGAAGCAGTAGCCGCATCCCGCCTCGACCATCTCCGCCAGAAGGGAGTTGATGGTGAGTGGGTCAGATGTTGTGTTTACAGCCTTTGTTCCTTTTGTTCCTACATAGTTGGCTATAGTCGACAGAAGTCCGCAGCTGTATCCCATTGCTGTGAACAATCTGTGAAGGAGTGTTACGGTGGTTGTCTTTCCGTTTGTACCTGTAATGCCGACGAGAGTCAGTTTTTCAGAAGGATTGTCATAGAAGTTTGCCGCAATGATGGCCAGTGCATGTCTGGACGATTCCGCCTTTACAAGGGTTATCTCCTTTCCTTCAGTTCCTGCCAACTGCGCTTCCAGAGCTGCCTGATCTTCATAGACGATAGTACCCGCACCTTTTTCAACAGCGGTGGAAATGTAGTCGTGTCCATCGACGGCAAATCCCTTGACAGCTACGAAGAGCGAGCCAGGGGCCACTTTTCGAGAGTCATTGCATACGGCAGTAACTTCAACAAGAGGGTTTCCTGCTGTGACTGTGCATCCGCTGTTTCTTATGATCCTGTCAAGTCTCATTTAAGTACGAGTTTAACTGTTTCTCCTTTTTTACACTGAGTACCTGCTGCAGGTGTCTGGCTTACTACGTGGCCGATACCTTCGTAGGTGCATTTATATCCGTTGTTCTCTATTGCGTATAACGCATCCTTCAATCCCATTCCCTTCACGTCAGGCACCGGAATGACTGTTCCGCTAACCGTTGCGATGTATTGAGGCTTCATTTCAGGGACATTCGCCCTCTTTGTCACCTCTTCGCCCCATCTGCTGTCAAGCGACCATATCTGGTCAACGAGCTCTCTGAAAGTCATCGCAGGTATCACACCTCCGTACACGCTCTTTACTGTAGGCTTCGTATATACTGTCACAATTGCTGTGTACTGAGGGTTCTCTGCCGGGAAGAATCCGACGAAAGTCGCCTGGTACTTTCTTTTTCCGTTTATGTCTCTGTACGGGTCGCTGCTTCCTTTTCTTTCAGACGGATCAAGTACCATACGTGCTGTACCTGTCTTTCCTGCAACCGTACATTTTGCATTCTTCAGTCTTGTCGCTCCAGTACCCTCGAGGGTTACCATTGTCAGCGCCTTAGTCAGAGAGTCTGCGGTTGCCTTCGAAAATGCTGAAGCGTTCAGAATTTCAGGACCGAACTTCTTCACAACCTTTCCTCCCACTTCGTGCGATTCGATGAGATACGGCTTCATCATCTTTCCGTTGTTTGCAATCGCATTGTAGAATGCCGCGATGTTCAGAGGTGTTTCCATCACTGAATATCCGATCGCTGTAGACGGAAGTGTCGAACGGCTCCATCCGCTTGATTTAGGATCCGGAACCCTCGACTTCGTGCCGCCCTTCTCCTCAAGGTCAAAGGTGTAGGCGTCGTTCAGCTTATATTCATACAGCTTGTCGATGAACTTTTCCGGCTTGTCGCGGTAGTGGTCGAGGACGAGTCTTCTGAAGACATAGTTGGATGAAATCTTGAATCCGTCCTGTACGCTTATCGAACTGGTCTTCTTGTTCCTTTCCCAGTCTGTGATGTAGCTGTCTGCTGTAATCTCAGGCATCTCGGCGATTCTTCCGTGGTTGGTTGGAATCTTCTGCTGCAGAGTTACATTTCCGTCTTCAAGAAGAGTTGCCAATGTGACCGCCTTGAAGATCGATCCGGGCTCTCCCGGACGACCGATGGCCATATTGAAATATTCACCAAGTTCGCCTCGGCTGTTTCTCTGAAGGTTTACCATGGCTCTTACCGCACCGGTCTTCACATCAAGCACTACCACGCAGCCTCCTTCTATCTCCTGGTCATCGCCGATGTTTCTTCTGAGCGCCCTGTCTGCGATATCCTGGATATCTATGTCCAGAGTGGTCCTGATGTCCTTGCCGTGCTCGACCTCCACTGCAGTGCTGTCCGGGTCTGCGATGCTTCCCTTGTCAGTTCTCTTCATCCACTGCGAGCCTTCGGTTCCGTGAAGGACATAATGATATGTACCTTCGATTCCGAGATATCGGCTTTCCTCAGGATTCTCATTGTTGATCCTTACGTCTCCGATCACTCTTGATGCAAGGGTTCCGTACGGATACTGTCGTGTATCGACTTCTGTCTTGATCATACCGCTCTTGTACTGGCCTTCGTTGAAAAGCGGAAGTTCGCAGAGCTTGAGATATGTGGCATGGTCGATATTCTTCGTGATCGGAACATTTCTTCTTCCGCGCAATGTCTCTGACTCGCGGTTGCGCATGATCAGGTCGTAATAATAGTCGGAAGTCTTGCCGTCCTTTTCCAATACCTTGGGAAGTTCCTTGCAGAGAAGTCTGACCTTTTCTCTCCATATCCTTTCAAGAGAGTCTGTCTCTCTTACGGACTTTCTTGCCTTGAACTCGTCTTTGAGCACTGCACAGTCCATGTTGATGTTGTACATCGGAGTCGAGATCGCCAGGAGCTTGCCGTTCATGTCCATGATGGCACCTCTCTCAGGCTTGGTCTTGTTCTCGTATCTTCTTGGCTGGAAGTACTCGACTGTCTGCGGATCAGGCTTCCAGAAAAACTGGATGTCTATGATGCGGATGATGAGTACTGCCGAAAGAATAAGAAACGAACAATACAGAAACCACAGGATCTTGCTGATCCTGTGTTTATCTTCCTGTCGTATTTCGTCTTTTCTCTTTGCCATTAGATTATTTCAATATGTCCGCCGGTTTTTCCGGCGCCTTCACTTTTGATCCTGCATCCTCAAGCATCTTCTCCACTGTCGCTATTCTGTCGAGGCCTACAAGCTCGTATGTCTTCTGTGCGTTATATATCTTCAAGGTCCTGATGATCTCGTTGTTCTTCTGAACCTTCAGCATGGTCTGTTCCGCATGGTAGCTCAGCCATATGCTGATGCATCCCAGAAAGAACAGGTACAGGATATAAGGCAGAGCCCTGTCGACTCTGAGTCTGGTCAGGAGGTCGCCGCGTGCCAGGGAGATGAAGAACTCCTTGACAGCATGGCCTATCTTCTTCCAGCTTATGTTTAACCTTAATCCCATTATTCTTCTTTTTCTGCTATTCTGAGTTTTGCACTGCGTGCTCTTGTGTTTGATGCAATCTCGCTTTCCTGAGGCAGTATCGGCTTCCTGTTCACTGCTCGCAGAGGCGCTTTCGAGTTTCCGTAGAAGTCCTTCTCCACCTTACCTTCGATATTTCCAGCCTTGATGAAGTTCTTGACCATTCTGTCCTCGAGGGAGTGGTAGGTGATGACCACCAGTCTTCCACCCGGCTTCAGGGATTTGGCCGCTCCTGAAAGGAACTTTTCCAAAGACTTCATTTCCTGGTTCACCTCGATTCTCAATGCCTGATAGACCTTTGCGAGGAATTTGTGTTCCGCAAACTTCGGCAGGGCGCTTTCGATCGCCTTTCCAAGATCTGTTGTGGTTTCGATTCTTGAAATTTCCCTGGCCTTACAGATCATCTGTGCGAGTCTTCTGCTGTTGTCCACTTCGCCGTAGAGCTTCAGTATCCTGTCGAGGTCTTCCTGCTCGTAGCTGTTGATGATGTCTGCTGCGGTCGTCTGAGCCTCCTGGTTCATTCTCATATCCAGCGGAGCTTCATATCTGAAGGAGAAACCTCTTTCTGCGGTGTCGAACTGATGGGACGAAACTCCGAGGTCAGCGAGAACGCCGTCGATACCTTCGGGATAGCCCTGGTGGATTATGTGGTTGTGGATCCATCGGAAGTCGCTGCGGATGAGCGTAAGCCTGTCGTCGTCGGGCTTGTTCGCTATTGCGTCGCTGTCGCGGTCGAATGAGATCATGCGTCCCTCCGGAGAGAGTCTCCTGAGGACTTCGGACGTGTGTCCGCCGCCACCGAATGTAGCGTCTGCATAAATTCCGGAAGGTGAGCTGATCAAAGCGGAAACGCTTTCATCCAGCAGTACGGGGGTGTGGTATTCAGACATTTTATGGCTCCTTGTGTTTTTAAATGCGACCCGCTATTTTCTTGCCCATCATTCGGAAATCCTCTGGAGAGAGGCTTCCGCCTTCCAGCTCTTCCTTTGCCCAGATTTCGACCTTGTAGTCTACGCCAAGAAAGACGACTTCCTTATCGATGCCGGCCTTTTCAAGTATTTCCTTTGGGATTGAGATTCTGCCGAGCTTTGCATCCGGTACCACTGTCACGGTGTCGCTCATATAAGTTCTCCAATAGCGCATGTGATCTTCGTCAAAAGCGAGGTCGAGCTTTGAGCGCACGGCCTGTGACATGTTTGCCCATTCCTGCTTTGTATACATTTCAAGGCAGTTTGAATACATGTCTTTTCTGATGACGAATTCCATCTGGTCGGCGGGCACGACGCTCTTGATGCCAGAAGGAATCACGAGTCTTCCCTTGTCATCAACCTTTGCGTTATGTTTGCCGAAAAATCCAGTCATTTTCTGTAAGCCATTAGTGTGGCAAAATTATGAATAATTTTCCACTTTCTCCCACTTTTTTCCATTTTTTTCCACAATTCTTTCAACATCCCCACTGCAGCGGCTTCTGCGTCGGTTTCTAAATATAAACTTTGTTGTATCTTTGCGGCTATGATTGGAAAAGGAATAAAAATATTCGCTGCTTTGGCAGCTGTGATTATAGCCGCTGCATCGTGCGGTGAAAGGAAGTCCGAATCAGGAAATGTGGCAGATGTTGCTGTAACTGATACAGTTACGGTAGAGTATCCGCTCGGATTCAGTACGGATTCGCTATCTGTAACTGAGGGTAAGGTGAAGAACGGTCAGTTCTTTTCAAGTCTGCTGGGGTCTCTCGGTCTGTCGGCTCAGGAAGCATACAATCTCACACAGGCGTGTGACTCTGTTTTTGATGTCAGAACCCTCCGTGTCGGTCAGGCTTATCGCGCCTACTATTCTGACAAGCTGGAGTATCTTGTCTATGATCGTGACAAGTCCAGCAGCATAGTCTTTTCTTGTCAGGCTCCATACGATGCGTGGGTGAGTCTGAAGCCTGTTACAATAGAGAGAAAATATGCGGATGTCACCATCAGCAGTTCGCTTTGGGTGGACATGAGGGCGGCGGACGTTTCGCCACTTCTGATCGTCAGCCTGTCGGATATCTATGCGTGGACAGTCGATTTTTTTGCTCTGCAGAAAGGAGACCGTTTCAGAGTGCTTTATGAGGAGAAGGTATGTGATGGAGAAGTGATAGCTGTGGATACAGTGCGTTATGCCGTGTTCAGCCATGCAGAAGAGGATTTCCCAATGGTCATGTATAACCAGAAGGACGGCGGAAACATCTGGTGGAATGAAAAGGGAGAAAGCATGAGGAAGGCTTTCCTCAAGGCTCCTCTTAATTATTCACGTATCAGTTCTGGTTTCTCACATGCCCGCAAGCATCCTGTCACAAGAAAGGTTCAAGCTCATACAGGGGTCGATTATGCAGCTCCAACAGGAACTCCGGTCATGTCGATCGGTGACGGAGTCGTGACAAGTGTCAAATATGAAGGCGCAGGCGGTAACACCGTGAGAATCAAGCATAATTCTGTCTATTCGACGGCTTATCTCCATCTTTCAAAATATGCAAAGGGGCTTAAGGCGGGACAGCGCGTCCGCCAGGGAGAGGTCATCGGATATGTAGGCTCCACAGGACGTTCTACAGGACCTCATCTTGATTTCCGAGTATGGAAGAACGGTACGCCGATCAATCCGCTCAAGATGGATTCTCCACCGGCAGAACCTATCAATGAGGCAAATCTCGAATCATTCAGACAGGTCCACAATCTGTACAAGTATCAGGTGGATTCTATCCGATCACGTTCAATAGCTCAGCAACTCTTCGAACTTCTGTAATGATGGCATCGTCGGAGGCGATGGTGTCCTGAAGGGCAGAGAGACGGGCGGCGTTGTCGCTCCATGGTATCCATAATTTGAGATAGCCTCCGCGTCCGTACTTTTCTCGAAGATGGGCGACGGCACGTTCTATATGGCCGTCCTTGTCAAGATCGGGATAATGTTTCATTCCGAACTGGATGGTACGGCGGATTATGGTCTCTCCGTCGATGACTCTGTCTGCTTCGGCTACCAGCATTCCGTAAATGCTGCGTGGGGCAGATTTGCCTGATGCACGATGATCCTCTGCTGCCTGGGCTATGATTTCAATCTGATCTTCATCGAACCACTCGCGCAATCTACGGTCAGACCTGATTATCTTTCCAGAATCAAGATGGTGATTTTCGCGGCCGTTGACAAGCCCGAGATCATGACATGCCGCGGCAGCAAGAAGAATGTTACGGTCTACCGGAATATTCCATTCGTCAGCAGCTTCCGGGTGATCGTTCAGCCACTGAGGCATCCTGTCAAGGAGTTCCATCGCCTGAGAGATCACTGTTAAAACATGATCCTCCCGATGCGCCGGGTCAAAATCGGCATATCGGGAGGTTATATCATTGTAGATATAGTCTACCATCTTCCGTAGTGGATGTTTTCTGGCTTCCACTTGTCCTTCGGCTGGTTTTCTCCTGCCGGATGTCCGATAGGAACTACGCAGAGCGGTTTCACAGTTGAAGGAAGTCCGAGAGCATCACCGATAGACTTGCATCTTTCAGCATCCGGATATGCTGCTGTCCACACTGCTCCGAGTCCGAGTGCTTCAGCTGCAAGAAGAAGGTTCTGAGTCGCTGCCGAGCAGTCCTGTGCCCAGAACGGATTCTCAGCTCCTCCCATCCAGAGAGTCTCGCCGCAGACTACGATTGCAAGCGGCGCCTGCTTGAGCATTTTTGCGTATGGGAGCTTATCTGCAAGAGCGTCGAGATCTTCGCGTGTGTTGATCACTACAAATCTCCAAGGCTGGAAGTTCACAGCTGTCGGAGCTGCCATGGCAGCCTTGAGCATTGTCTGAATATCCGCATCCGATACAGGTTCAGCAGTATATTCGCGTACGCTTTTCCTGTTGTGGATGTTTTCAAGTACAGCATCTGTATTGCTGCCGCCGTTATTACATGAACTCATAGTGAATACTGCAAGTGCAGCAGTTGCGATAAGTTTGACGAATCTCTTCATATTAATATCTGTTAAGAGGCATTCCGTTTGTCTTCATGCGGACCTGCTTTCTCACATTTGCAAGAACTTCCTCATATGCCTCGCGTCCTTCCTCAGTCCTGCCTGCAATAAGGTCAAGGTTAGATGCTGCATTTGCAAGGACCTGGTCGATGAGGTTGACAATGAATTCCATATCCTTCTCCACGAAACCTCTTGAAGTGATGGCCGGAGTTCCTACGCGGATACCAGATGTCTGGAATGGTGTACGTGAGTCAAACGGTACCATGTTCTTGTTGATTGTGATGTCTGCCTTTCCGAGCTCCTTCTCTGCGACCTTACCTGTAAGTTCAGGGAACTTGCTGCGGAGATCGATGAGCATGAGGTGGTTGTCTGTTCCGCCTGATACGATCTTATATCCTCTTGAAGTAAATGCTTCTGCCATAGCCTGTGCGTTTGAAACGACCTGCTTCTGATATTCCTTGTACTCAGGCTGGAGTGCTTCGTAGAAAGAAACAGCCTTGGCAGCGATGCAGTGCTCGAGCGGTCCGCCCTGAACGCCGGGGAATACGCTTGAGTTGAGGATCTGTGACATCTTCTTGACAACACCCTTAGGAGTTGTGAGTCCCCATGGATTGTCGAAATCCTTGCCCATCAGGATGATGCCTCCACGAGGTCCACGAAGGGTCTTATGTGTGGTTGAAGTCACGATGTGCGCATATTTTACAGGATTGCTGAGGAGACCTGCTGCAATAAGACCGGCAGTGTGAGCCATGTCAACCCACAGGATCGCTCCCACCTTGTCTGCGATTTCACGCATGCGTGCATAATCCCACTCTCTTGAATATGCTGATGCACCTCCGATGATGAGCTTCGGCTTGAACTCGAGAGCTCTCTGCTCCATCTGCTCATAATCGATCATGCCAGTAGACTCCTTGAGTCCGTATGGAACTGCATTGTAGAGGAGTCCGGAAACGTTTACTGGAGAGCCATGGGTAAGGTGACCGCCATGAGCAAGGTCAAGACCCATGAATGTGTCGCCAGGCTTGATGCAGGCCATCATCACGGCCATGTTTGCCTGTGCTCCGGAATGTGGCTGTACATTTGCATACTCTGCCTCAAACAGTTCGCATAATCTGTCGATGGCAAGTTGTTCGATCTGGTCCACGACCTCACATCCACCGTAATATCTTGCTCCAGGGTAACCCTCTGCATACTTGTTTGTGCAGATTGAACCTAAAGCCTCAAGCACCTGGTTTGTAACATAGTTTTCGGACGCAATAAGCTCGATACCCGAGGTCTGTCTGTCCTCTTCCTTCTTGATCAGATTGAAAATTTGTACATCCTGTTTCATATACTTTCTAGTTTTTTATATTTCGCAAAATTAATCATTTTTTGATTTTTGACTACCTTTGCATCTCAACTTTTCGAGATTTATGCATAATAGGAAACTATTGAATATTGAACTCGGCCGAGTTTCGGCAGACGAATACAAGGAACTTCCAGAGTCAGGACTTGTGGTTGTGCTGGACAATATCCGCAGTGCCCATAATGTCGGATCTGCTTTCCGTACATCAGATTCATTCAAGATCGACAAGGTCTATCTCTGTGGCATATGCGCAGCTCCACCTTCTGCAGAAATCCATAAATCCGCTCTCGGTGCGGAGGATAGCGTAGCATGGGAACATGTAGATGATACCATGGATGCCATCCGTCGTCTGAAGGAAGATGGTTACACTGTCATTTGTGCTGAGCAGACCATCGGTTCTGTCATGTTGGACAAGTTCGTGCCCGAGCCTGGCCGACGCTATGCCGTGGTCTTCGGCAATGAAGTGGCGGGTGTGCGTCAGGACGTCGTCGATGCTGCCGACTTCTGTCTCGAAATTCCGCAGTTCGGAACAAAGCACTCCCTGAACGTGTCAGTCAGCGTGGGTGTGATCCTCTGGCATTTCCGCCTGCATCTATAGCAGTCCGAGCAGCTGGGACATCAGAAAGCCGAGATAATTGCCGGCTGCATATCCGATGACGCCGATTGTCAGTCCCGGAATAAGCACATCTTTATTTTTCATTGCAGCCGCCATCATAGGGACAAATGGTGGGGAATTGATGTAGGTCACAGATGAGATGACCATCATGTCCGAGTCTATCTTGAATATCTTTGCAAAGACGACCTGGAGAAGGAGCGATCCGAATACTGCAAACAGCAGATATCCGAGCAGGTCGATGCCACCGACGAAGTCGAGTTCGCCGAGGTCTGCCATTGAGGCCACCACGATGCAGAATATATATATGAAATACATGCCGATGTCGTAGCTGTATTTCATGTCATGAACCTTTCTGATGAAGGATGATCCGATTCCCAATGTGGTGAGCATCAGGATGAATATGGTCATGAATGCGCTTTCTGGCAAGACGAGAGCCACTCCGGCAGATATTCCCACGATCAGAACGGTCAGACCAAGCAGCTTTCCGGCTGTCGCAAGGCCTTTTGAAGTGAATAATCCTTCATATGGGTTTTCATTCTCCTTTTCCATCTCGGCTTTTATTGCCGCTTCATCCTTTTCGGTAAATTGTCCGACTGTATTCGGCAGAATTTTTCTGAAAACTCGGATTCCGACAGTCAGCAGAAATGACAGATAGAGGAAGCTGACAAGGATGTCGTATGAGTTTATGAGTATATAAGTCTCCTCCTTCACTCCTAACATGGTCTTCAGAGCTGCAAGATTGATTGTTCCTCCTGTATATACACCTGTCAGCATGCCTCCTACCTTAGCTCCTTCCGGTATGTCGCGACCGAAGATGAGGTAGCCGAGGGCTATGGCTATGGCGACTGACGCCATGCCGGTGACAAGTGCCAGGATCTGCGATCTCGCTCCCTTCATGTTGAATGTACATCCGAACAGCATCAGAGGAATTGCAAGCGGAACCATCGCATTCGACAGGAGTTCCTGTGCTGCAGGCATCTGCTCAGGCATCAGACCTGTATTTCCTATGATTATGCCCAATCCGTAGAGTATGAGTACAGGGCCGATCTTCTTAAGGACGCTGAACTTTTTGCAAAGCCAGAGTACACCTGCCGGCATAAGGCAGAATCCTGCAATAAGGATTATCCAGTTAAGAATGTTCATATGATCTCAGGTTTAGTCATGTCAAAGTTAGACATTTTTATCAAAAATAATATCCCCTTTTACTAATGTGACAAAATGTCAGTATTTTTCTCTTGGCACTTTGTTTGATTTCAAAGCCGCATCCGGAAACTTCTAGGTGTCATCCCGAGCCTCCGGTTGTCATCCCGAGCGAAGACTCGGGATCCCAAAAACAGAAATAATTTAAAAGAACAGAAATATGATCAGACCATTAGCAGACAGAGTAGTCATCGAGCCGAAAGCGGCTGAGACTCAGACAGCGTCAGGCCTTTACATTCCTGACACAGCAAAAGAGAAGCCACAGCAGGGAACAGTAGTCGCTGCAGGTCCTGGAAAGAAGGACGAGCCGATGGAGGTTCAGGTGGGTGACGTTGTCATCTACGGTAAATATGCAGGCACAGATGTGTCTGTAGAGGGAAAAGACTACCTTATCATGAAGCAGTCTGACATATTGGCAATACTCTAGTCGTCATTCCTGATTTTACGTCATTCCCGACCTGATCGGGAATCTATAACACAAAAATACTATGGCAAAAGATATAAAATTCAATATGGATGCGCGCGCCAAGATGAAGGAAGGCGCAGATGCACTTGCTGATGCAGTGAAGGTTACCCTTGGTCCTAAGGGCCGTAACGTCGTGATCGCAAAGAAGTTCGGAGCACCTCACGTGACTAAGGACGGTGTTACAGTGGCAAAGGAGATCCAGCTTGAGGATCAGTTTGCTGACATGGGAGCACAGATGGTGAAGGAAGTTGCTTCAAAGACCAACGATCAGGCAGGTGACGGTACCACTACAGCTACAGTTCTTGCTCAGGCAATCATCAACGTGGGCCTCAAGAACGTTACTGCAGGTGCAAATCCTATGGACCTCAAGAGAGGTATCGACAAGGCTGTCGCTGCTGTTGTGGAGAATCTCCGCGAGCAGAGCCAGGAAGTTGGCGAGGACTATGCCAAGATCGAGCAGGTCGGAACCATTTCTGCCAACAATGACAACTATATCGGAAAGCTCATTGCTGATGCAATGTCAAAGGTGAAGAAGGATGGTGTCATCACAGTTGAGGAGGCAAAGGGAACAGAGACTGAGGTCAAGGTTGTCGAGGGTATGCAGTTTGACAGAGGATACATCTCTCCATATTTCATGACAAACGGTGACAAGATGGAGGCGGTTCTCGACGCACCATATATCCTCATCACAGATAAGAAGGTTTCTACAATGAAGGATCTCCTTCCTGTACTCGAGCCTATCGCACGTGAAGGAAAGGCTCTTCTTATCGTTGCTGAAGATGTTGATGGAGAAGCACTTACAACTCTCGTGGTGAACAAGCTCCGCGGTACACTCAAGATCGCTGCAGTAAAGGCTCCAGGTTTCGGTGACCGTCGTAAGGAGATGCTTCAGGATATCGCTGTCCTTACCGGTGGTATGGTGATCTCTGAGGAAAGAGGCTTCAGCCTTGAAAACACAACTCCTGACATGCTCGGTAAGGCAGAGAAGGTAGTTGTGACAAAGGACAACACTACTGTAGTCAACGGTGCAGGATCTGCTGATGCCATCCAGGAGCGTGCGGACCTTATCCGCAAGCAGATCGAGACCACTACATCGGACTACGACCGTGAGAAGCTCCAGGAGCGTCTTGGAAAGCTCGCCGGCGGTGTGGCGGTTCTTTATGTAGGTGCTGCGACTGAGGTTGAGATGAAGGAGAAGAAGGATAGAGTAGAGGATGCGCTCAGCGCGACTCGTGCTGCTGTCGAGGAAGGAATTGTACCAGGCGGTGGAGTAGCATATATCCGTGCTTCTGACGCGATCAGGAACCTCAAGGGTGTGAATGAGGATGAGACAACAGGTATCCATATCGTTGCTCGTGCAATCGAGGAGCCTCTCCGTCAGATTGCTGCAAATGCAGGTGTAGAGGGTAGTGTCATCATCAACAAGATCCGTGAAGGAAAGGGTGACTTCGGTTACAATGCACGTACTGACGAGTATGTCAATATGTTCGAGGCTGGTGTGATCGACCCTACTAAGGTGTCACGTGTCGCTCTCGAGAATGCCGCTTCTGTTGCAGGTATGTTCCTTACTACAGAGTGCGCTATCGTTGACCTTCCTGAGCCAGCAGCTCCGGCGATGCCTGCAGGAGCCGGTATGGGAGGTATGATGTAATTGCGTTAAGCCTTGACGGTGGTCTGGGAAGCTCGCCACCATGATTAAACAGGATACGGTTGTCAGGATGATTGAATATCGCCTGACAACCGTATCTGTATCTAATCGGTCACGCCGTCGCGCAGACTACCCAGCTGATCCTGGACAGGTTGGGTGCCGCCTGTGTTGTCGATGATCGCCAGGTTCGTGTTCATCTCGCTGGAAGTGAATCGCATGAGCCACCATCCGTCGTCTGCTGCCATGTTGAAGCGGAAAGCAGAAGGTACATTGCTGTCAGAACCATCATGGAACCGCACCAGAGGCTTGTTCAGCCTGCGGGTGTCACTGTTCGAGAATCCTTCTCCCCAAAGCTCGACCCTTCTCTGAAACCATATCTCGTCCTCCAGAGTCCTGCCTCCCGCAGCTGCAGAATATGATGGGTCCCTGTAGCTTCTTACAAAGTTTTCCAACACAGAGAGTGCTGCACCGGCAGATCCGCTCTTCAGAAGGGCCTCAGCCTGGATGAGTATCATCTCCTCCACCCTCATCAGCGGCCAGTCCTCGTCGTTAAGAGTACCTCCGACAGAAGACATTCCGAACTTGACATTGGTGTAGGGGAGGAATGTCATCTTTACATCGTCAATCTCCAGCGTGGCCACATCATTTCCGCTTACTCCGTTCCATGTGACGGACTCCAGCAGAGGAGATTCCAGAGAAGAGTCTACCCACCAACCCTTACGCACATCGCTTGCGGGTATCTTCTCATAAAGCAGATTGTTGATGCACGAATATACCTGTGTGGCGGCTGAATAACCGTCTCCAGAGAATGACCTGATCCAAGAGCTTGAAGTCGCATACGGATTCTTCAGCGCTATTTCCGTGGTCATGTCGTATCCCCAGATCCAGTTGTGTTCGTTGATGTCGTAGAATGACGGCTTTGACACTTCAGAGACCGAAGCCGGAACATATCCTTCAGCCGCAGCTGCGGCATCGGCAGCCGCAAGCGACCACTCTTCCATATTCATATATGCACGAGCACGGAGTCCATATGCGGTCTGCCTGTCGATCCTGGACTTGTCGGTACGGACATAGTCCGCAAGATTGTCAATGGCGAATGTAAGATCGCTGATTATCAGTGCATATACATCAGAAACTGTGGCGCGAGGGTTGTCGGTGAAGTCGGTTGTCTCTTCGGTTACAAGCGGAACACATGGCAGATGTTCTGCCCCTGCCGCATATCCGAACTGGAAATATGGAGCCAGGTTAAGGTATGCGAAGGCACGCATGGCATGGGCCTGTGCAACTTTATGACGGATGACTGCGGAGTCAGCAGTGCCTGAGTATGTCCTGATGATTTCGTTTGCCGCAGCGATGGTGTTGTATGGAGCCGCATATCGTATGTACGGGTTGGCGTAGTCGGCGTTTCTTGAAGACAGAAGGCCGCATACGGAGAACCAGTTGTATCCGCTGTTTGCGAGTAGGACGTCCGCTGCTTCGATATCATTGGAAAACGCCATCATCACAAATCCGAAATCGTCCGGTCTCGATCCTCCGAGGACACTGCCCGGAGAACCGAGCTTGGTGAACATTCCGTTGAAGGACGCATCCGCTCGGGAAGGTACCACGCTGTTGACCTCCTGGAGCTGTTCGGTTGTGATGATGCCTCCCTGCGGCTGCAGCTCATTCATCTGGCTGCAGCCTACAGCGGCTGACAGTAATATTATATATGTCTTTTTCATGATGATTAAAATGTAAGTGTGACTCCTGCTGTGATGGTGCGCATAGCGGAGTAAGATCCGCTGTTGAGACCGGAACCTGAAGTCAGTGAGCCGAGTCCCATGGAAAATCTAGGGTCCATTCCGCGTCTTGCAGAGATTACCGCCAGATTGTCTCCTGCAAGATAGATCCTGAGACTTTCCATCTGCATTAATGCCGTAATGTGTTCCGGTAATGTGTATCCTAGAGTTATATTGTTGATGCTCAGATAGTCGGACCGTGTCAGGTAGTTGCTGACTGCAGTTTGTCCTACACTGGTGTCTCCATCCAGACGTGGAAATTCAGATGAAGGATTGTCTTCTGTCCATGCTCTAAGTGCATCTTTGTGCCATGCAGTTCCCGCAGAAGATGAGGTGTGCATCAGGGCCTGATAGGTTCCGTCGTAATATTTTCCGCCAAGCTGGAACGAGAACTGTGCTGAGAAATCAAATCCATAAGCCTTTAATGCGGTGCCGAATCCGCCATAGAGTTCCGGCAGCACAGATCCGAGCTCATATTGTGATGCGTCGGAAAATACTTCGGTGATTTCTGATTCTCCGGTCCAATCACCATTCTGGTCAAGAACCTTGCGGTACCATCTGGCCTTTCCATTTTCCGGATCCACTCCTGCGAACTTGCGCATATATGCTTCATACAATGAGCCGCCTACCTTATATATATAGTTGCCGCCCATTATTCCTTTCTCCGAAATCGAAGGGTCGAGGGATACTATGCGGTTGTTGTAATGGCTCATGTTCAGGTTCCATGTCCAGAGGAGATCTGTCCTGTTCATTATGATGCCGTCGAATGAGAATTCGAATCCGTTGTTCGCGATCGAACCTACATTTACCGGATAGTAACCGGTCGGGTTGCCGGATGAAAGTGGCACGTCCTTGCTGTAGAGCAGGTCGACAGTCTTGCGTGAGAAATATTCCATGCTTCCGTTAAGCAGGCCGCTGAGGACCTCGAAGTCCACTCCGATATTGAATGCATGCGATGACTCCCATGTCAGCTCCTCATTACCCTTATATGCCAGCTCGGTCGAATATTCTCCGGTTGCCTCATTGTAGGAATGTGTGTAATTGTCGGAATACGGATGGTATTTCCTTGTATAGTTGGATGACGGATAAAGATTGTCGTTACCCTGTACTCCATAGCTCGCCTTCAGTTTCAGCATATCCAGCCACCATATGTCCTCCATGAACCACTCTGAACTTGTCAACCAGGCTGCACCGATGCTTCCGAAGTTGCCCCATCTGTGTCCTGGAGCAAAGCGGGATGAACCGTCGCGTCGGTAAGAGGCACTTGCAAAGTAACGTCCGGCGTATTCATACTGCGCTCTGGTAAGAAAGCCTTGGGTGAGGTAGTCAGCAGTATATGATGACAGTTGTTTGGAGTTGCTGCCGTCGGCGTTGCTCAACTCTCCGATATATGGGTCGAACAGATGGTCATTCTGTCCTTCGAGGAACTGCTCCTTCAGTCTGTAAAGTTCATATCCTGCAAGGATGTTGAGGCTGTGGACACTTCCCTGGAAATCTGTCTTGTATTCCGCAAGGTACTGATTGTTTACGGCAAAGGCTCTGTCGTGGCTGACATATGCCTGGCCGTCAGTGGAACTTTGCGATCCGAATCTGCTGTAAAGTGCATTGTATCGTGAATTTTCGTCAGTGAGGCCGATATTCGCTGTTATTGACAGCCCGCTTATGGGAGTAATGACCACACCCCATTTGCCTGTCACAAAGTCTGAG
Organism: Bacteroidales bacterium; assembly: GCA_017555965.1. GTDB lineage: Bacteria > Bacteroidota > Bacteroidia > Bacteroidales > UBA932 > Cryptobacteroides. Next base: position 50,006 of record JAFZFH010000086.1, on the reverse strand, counting down.
TAGTTCTGCCTTCTGTTGACTTCGTTGTCGCGGACGGCATTGCCTACGAATGAGGGACGTACGAAATTCGTCTGATTGGAATCATAGAGCTTCATTCCGTTTTCATACATTATATGTCCGTCAGCATCGCGTACATACAGCGGGTAAATCGGACCCATCATGTTGGTTATGTAGAAGATGTTGCCGGACGAGCCGTATGTCGACGAATATGATGCGCTCTGAGAATCAGAATGGGCATAGCTCATGCTGGTGCTGACCTTCATCCATTCTCTTGCCTGCCAGTCCACATTGATTCGTGCTGTATATCTTTCATAATCGGAGTTGTTCACGATACCTCCGTCGTTCAGGTATCCGACGCTGCCATAATAGTTCAGCCTGTCTCTGCCTCCGCTTACCGAAAGGTTATATTCCTGTCTGAATGAACTGTGGAATGCTTCTGAATACCAGTTGTCCGGTGTGTAGTAATACTCTCCGTCCGAATAGCCGAGGACAGCCTTAGGGTTGAGGCGGAAATCGGTACCGATGAACTTCTCTCCTGCCGGAATGGTGAATACCTGATAACCCAGCCCTCCATTGTTCTGGTTGAAAAGGTTTGCATCTGCATAAGCGTACGCCTCAGCAGGGCTCTTTCCTGCATATACCTGAGAGTTGTACATCATCCTGTAGTGGGTCTCATAGTATTGTGCAGGATCGTCGATCACGTCATACTGCGGAATAAGCCTTGAGTTCGAGCCCCATTTCGCGTCGAAACGGATTCTGGCGTCGGAGCTGCCTGTTGATCGTTTTGTTGTGATAAGTACCACACCGTTCGCGCCTCGTGCTCCATATATGGCAGAAGCGGCTGCATCCTTGAGGACGGACATGGATTCGACGTCGTTGGGATTGATGTCGGATATCGAGCCGTCGAACGGCATTCCGTCCACGATATAGAGAGGGGAGTTGCTGGCGCTCATCGAGCCGATTCCACGTATTCTGATGGTTGCGCCGCCGTCAGCAGGATCTCCGGATGAAGAAATGACCTGTACTCCCGGGGTCGTGCCGGCCAAGGCACGGGTTACGTCAGTGCTTACTCTGGACTCGATGGTCTGAGCATCCACTACTGCCGCAGAACCTGTAAATGAACTTTTGGTTGCGGTTCCATAGGCGATTACTATCGTTTCCTCGATGATTTCGGCATCCGGATCCAATGATACGTCAAGTGTAGTGCGTCCCTTTGTTGAGACCTCTTTAGCCCTGAATCCGATGGATGAGAATATGAGAGTACAGTCTTCAGGGATTGAGATCGTGTAGAAGCCATCTCCGTCAGCATTGATTCCGACCATGGTTCCCTCGATGTGTACTGAAGCGAAGGGGATCGGTGAACCGTCAGATGAATCGGTCACCTTTCCCTTTACGGTGAGCGGGAAATCTTGTGCGGATGCCGCGATTGCCGTCAAGGCAGTCAGAAGAGTTAAAATTAATCTCATCGTGACAATCATTAATGTTTATACATAAGAAGTCCGGTCAGAATGATTGTCAAAAGGTTGTTCAGGCTCCGATAATGGCATTTACTATGCCAAAAATATACTTCCGGACCCTGAAAAACAGATATGACCGATGGAAATTACACAAAAGTTAAATTTTTGTTAAATTTATAATATGTCCGATATACAATAAAGAAAGCTTACAGTTTGTAAGTCTGCACTAGTGTGAAGTGTGATAATATTCTATAAATGGCCCAAAACAGGTCACGAATTATTACTATTAGGGGGCTTGAGGAAGTTTGGAATATTAAAAAACATTGTCGAACTTTGTTGAAAATGGTGCTGTAAAAGCACGTTTATCTGTGCATGATGATAGTGTAGTGTTTGTGTACGGAAAAATTTCTATTCAATATTTATGTTTAACAACTAAAAGTAACAACTATGAGAAAAATGAAACTATTTTTCACAGTGTTGGCGGTACTGATCAGTTCTGTAGCGATAGCACAGAATATAACAGTAACCGGAAGTGTAAAAGATTCATCAACAGATGAATTTGTACCTTTCGCTTCAATTCAGCTGAAAGGTACTATGACAGGAGCCAGCACAGACGCAGATGGTTTGTTCACAATGACAGTACCGGCAGACGGTGTCCTGGTGTTCTCTTCACTCGGATATCATTCTCTGGAAGTTCCTGTGGAAGGAAGAAGAACCTTGAATGTAGTTCTTTCTCCTGATTCAGAGACGCTCAGCGAGACTATCGTTGTGGCATTCGGTACATCAACAAAGGAAGCCTTTACAGGTTCTGCAAAGGTGATCGGTGACGAAAAACTTGCGCAGTCGCAGGTATCAAACGTTACTAACGCCCTCGCTGGTCAGGTAGCCGGTGTACAGCTCGTTTCATCAAACGGTGCTCCTGGTTCATCTTCGACTATCCGTGTGCGTGGTATTTCTTCAATCAACGCGGGTAACGACCCTCTCATCATCGTTGACGGTGCTCCATTTGACGGCGATATGAACAACATCGCTCCAAGTGATATCGAGAGCATGACAGTCCTCAAGGATGCGGCATCGAACGCCCTTTATGGTGCTCGTGGTGCTAATGGTGTCATCATGATCACAACAAAGAGAGGTAAGGCTGGTCAGGCACTTGTATCATTCGACGCTAAGGTGGGTGTGAATACAAACGCTCTTCAGGAGTATGATGTTATCTCAGATCCGCGTGCTTACTACGAGCAGCACTTTACAGCTCTCAATAACTACTACACATCGGCTGACGGTCTCGGTCTTACAGCAGACGAAGCTTACATGAGAGCAAATGAAAATCTCTTCAATGCAGCTGCCGGCGGTCTCGGTTATCAGGTTTATACTATCCCTGCAGGACAGTATGCTATCGGCCGTAACGGTAAGTTCAACCCAGGTGCAACTGAGGGTTATGTAAGCGGCAACCACATGCTCAAGGCTGATGATTGGGCAGACGAGGTATATCGCAATGGTGTACGTCAGGAGTATACTCTCACTGTTTCAGGTGCTCAGGACAAGATGTCTTTCTTCTCTTCATTGAGCTACCTTAACAACCAGGGTATTACTGAGAAGTCTGACCACGAGCGTCTTTCTGCACGTCTCAAGGCTGACTATCAGGCTAAAGAGTGGTTGAAGATCGGTGCAAATATGTCTTATACTAAGTTCGGTTTCAACTCACTTGGTAATAACGGTGCTGACGGATCAACAGCTAACATCTGGGCCTTCACATCTCAGATCGCTCCTATCTATCCGCTTTACGTGAGAAATGCTGACGGTTCACAGTACTATGATGTAAATGGCATCGCAGTTCTCGACCATGGTAACGGTGTTCTCAACAATGGTGGTATCCCAGGTGCTTCACGTCCGTTCATCACTGACGCTAACCCTGTCCTCGGTAACAAGTATAACACAAACCACGCAGAGGGTAACGCTCTCTCAGCTCAGGGTTATGTTGACGTTAACATTCTGAAGGGTCTTACATTCACAGTAAACGCTTCTGCAACTCTTGACGAGACTCGTTCTAATTATGTTTACAACCCATACTACGGACAGTTCCGTTCAACTGGTGGTACAGTTTCAGTGGGTCACACCCGCAGCTACGCTTGGAATACTCAGCAGCTCCTCAACTACTCAAGAAAGTTCGGTCAGCACAATGTAGGTGTTCTCGTCGGACATGAGTACTACACAAATCAGGGCTATTATGTGGGTGCTAGCAAGAGCCAGATGTTCTCGCAGTCTAACAAGGAGCTCGATGGAGCTGTTGTTGACGGACAGAGCGCTTCTTCATACCAGACCATGTACAACAATGAGGGTTACTTTGCACGTGCACAGTACGATTTCGCAGAGCGTTACTTCGTTTCAGGATCATTCCGTAGAGATGCTTCTTCACGCTTCCACCCAGATAACCGTTGGGGTAACTTCTGGAGTGCAGGTGCTGCCTGGATCATCAGCAAGGAGAACTGGTACAACGTATCTTGGATGAACGAGTTGAAGCTTAAGGCTTCAGTAGGTAGCCAGGGTAATGACTCTATCGGTTCTTACAGATATACAGATATCTTCTCGATTGTACCTTCTGACGGTAAGATTTCTACAATCTTCGCAAGCAAGGGTAACAAGGACATCACTTGGGAGACTAATACCAACTTCAACGCAGGTTTCGAGTTCGGTTTCCTTAACAACCGTATCAGCGGTAGTGTCGAGTACTTCAACCGTATGACAACAGACATGCTCTTCCCGACTCCAGTAGCTCCTTCACAGGGTTATACTTCACTCTATAAGAACGTCGGTGACATGAACAACTACGGTGTTGAGGGTGATTTCCACTTCAATCTTGTAAATACAAAGGACGTTCAGTGGGACTTCAACGTTAACGTTTCTTACCTTAAGAATACTGTCGTTTCACTTGCTGATAACGTGAAGGATTCTAAGGTATATGATGCTGACGGTAACATCCATGAGGGTTTCACAAGCAGCTCATTCTTCGTGGCAGAGGGTTCTTCAATGTATACATGGTATACTTATGATTATGCTGGTGTTGATCAGAACACAGGTAAGTCACTCTGGTGGAAGAACGTTCTTGATGATGATGGTAACGTAACAGGTAGAGAGACTACTGATGACTACTCAAAGGCTACCAAGTACCTTACAGGTAAGTCTACTCTTGCTCCAGTATTCGGTGGTTTTGGTACAACAGTAAACGCTTATGGTTTCGACTTCTCTGTTAACTTTACATATCAGGTAGGTGGAAAGCAGTTCGATGGTTCATACCAGACATTCATGTACTCTCCTACATCAAGCCAGATCGGTTTCAACTACCATAAGGATCTTTACAACTCTTGGACTTCAGCTAATCCATCAACAACTATCCCACGTTTCCAGTATGGTGATACATATGCTAACGCATCATCTACTCGATTCTTGACTTCTGCATCTTATCTTAACCTTCAGAATGTCAACGTAGGTTATACTCTTCCTGCTAAGTTCACAAGAAAGGCCCTCATAAATTCACTCAGAATTTATGTTTCAGCTGAGAACCTTTATTATTGGTCTGCTCGTAAGGGATTCGATCCACGTCAGAGCTTCTCATCATCAACTACCGCTTCAAGATACTCTCCAATGAGAACAATATCAGGTGGTGTTACAGTTAAATTCTAATTAACGGAGGACTGATAAATGAAAAATATATTCAAAACCTTATTTGTTACAGCAGCTTCAGTTTCACTTCTGACAGGCTGTATCAAGGAGACATTCCCTATGCAGGATGCTGCAACATCTGAGCAGTTGGCTCAGTCAGCAGCAGGTATGGCAGCGTCAGTTGACGGTCTCGTTGCTCAGATCTATCAGCCATATTACTTCTATGGTTTGAGCGGTCAGCAGGAGTTCGATATCTCTTACGCAGGTCTTCTCATTACATACGCACGTATGAACAATGACCTCGTAAACAACTCTGCTACTATCGGTTATGACTGGTGGACAGGATATTGTGGTGCTTATGGTTACTCTATGAAGAACACCACAACACGTCAGACAGTTCCTTACATGACTCTTTACAAGATCATCAAGTCTGCTAACGATATCATCGGACCACTCGCTGCACTTGACGAACTCAATGCAGATCAGAAGGGTTATCTCGGTACAGCTTATGTCTACAGAGCTTTGATGTACCATGATATCTACAACCTTTATCTTCCAGCTGCAAACAAGTATACAGACGTATCTAAGGTAGAAGGCCTCACTGGTCCTATCATCGTTTCAAGCGCTGAGGAGGAGACTGAGTACAAGACTGCTCGTGCACCTAAGGAGGCGATGGCAGCTTTCGTTCTTGCTGACCTTGACAAGGCTGAGGCTCTCCTCGAGGGTTACACACCTCCTACAGGACGTTATCCTGGTATCCCTGTAGTTTACGGTCTTAAGGCTCGTATGTATCTCGCTATGGAGGACTATGCCAATGCAGCAGTTTATGCTCGCAAGGCTATCGACGCATCTGGTAAGACTCCTCTTACTGAGTCTCAGTGGACAGATCCTGCAATGGCATTCTGTGATGCAGCCGGTAACAACTCTTGGATGTGGTACTACAACATCTCAGGTAACAACATGGGTAACCTTTGTAACCCAACAGGATTCCTCGCAGGTGAGGCTGACTGGGGATACAACTCACTTACTCAGATGGCTATCCACAAGTGGATGTTTGACCGTATGAACAGATCAGACTTCCGTAAGAAGTCATTCATCGACCCAGACAGAGAGACTTATCCTGCATCTTACTACAGATGGTCTAGCGAGGCTTACCTCAAGGCATATCCATTCGAGGAGCAGCCTGATTACAAGTCATTCAAGATCCGTTGTAAGGCTGGTGATTGGGAGACTTACTCAATCGGTGGTGCTGTAGATTGGCCGATGATGCGAGTTGAGGAGATGTATCTTATCGAGGCTGAGGCTGTAGGTATGAGCCAGGGCGAGGACGCTGGTATCGCTAAGCTCGAGGACTTCATGAGAACTTACCGTGACCCTAACTATACATATGCAATGGCTGCAGATACATTCTCTGAGGGCTTCGTAAAGAACTTCCAGGAGGAGGTACTCTTCCAGAAGAGAGTTGAGTTCTGGGGTGAGGGTGTAGGTTTCTTCGACGCTAAGCGTATCAGACCTGGTATGATCACTTGGTATCCTGGTTCTAACGTCATCCACGATACAATGAAGTATAACATTGAGGAGGTTAGCCCATTCTGGAACTTCGTTATCCCTAATAACGAGATCGAGAACAATGACTATATCCTTGAGGAAGATGGCGTAGCGACTGAGGTTGACGGTGTTATGACAACTCTTAACAACCCTGACCCAACAGGATCGGTTACAAATGATACAACACAGTACTAATTTTAAACGACAGCAACATGAAAACTAACAATATGTTTAAGGCAGCTCTTTGCGCTGTTTTGGGCCTGTCGCTCGTATCTTGCGCAGAAGATGCTTATGTTCCTGCACCACAGGAGGATCCATCAAAGAACTATGTGAAGGTTGATGAGACAGCACCTAGAAATCTTGATGTAGACGGAACTGACATTCAGGTTCCATTTGTAAGAACAAATACCACTGATGCATTGGATATTACTGTAGCTCTTGCTGATACATCAGGACTCTTCTCTCTTAACAGCACTACAGTGTCGTTCGCTGCAGGTGAGTCTACTGCTTATGCGTCTGTATCATATAGCTATGATAATATTGATCCAAACAGTACTTATGCAATTTCAGTCGGCATCGCTTCAGGAGATGTTTCTGAGTATACAGCTATTGCATTGCCTATGACATGCAAGAAGGCTTGGAAGAAATTGGGTAAAGGTCAGTTTGTAGATATGGGCTTCTTCGGCGTCGTTAGAGAGAAGGAATTCATCCAGTCTCCAGACGGTACTGCAAAGTACAGAATGCTTACTCCTTTCACAAAAGATGAAATTGAATCTGCAGGCTATGTTTTCGAAGGTGAGCGTGCTTACATGGAGTTCGTAATTGCAGAAGATGGTAGAGTTTCTTGGGGTAACAACTTCCACACAGGTTTCAACTATGGTGGATACAGCATCTACTATGCTGACCCTAACTGGTATAATGGAAATGCTGCAGCATCCGCAGAGAATAAAGTGGTTGCTGAGAATGTGATTCAGATCGTCTATGCTGCAATGGCAGTTACTGGCGGAAGCATCGCTGGTTCATTCGGTACAGCAACTTCTTATATCTCACTCCCAGGAGGTCCGAATCTTATGGATGTCCTTGGACTCTAATAAGTTCGCTTGATATTTGATCGAGGCTGACCGTGAGGTCTTTTGACCGTATGGTCAGCCTCTTTTATATTTGACAAAATGCTGAAATTCAATAACATATCTATTCTCGTTCTTTTGATCCTATTGGTTTCATGTCAGACAGATAGCGTCAATGCTGATGCACTTCCTGATGTGACCACAGAAACGAGTGCGTATATCTCTGGCAAGGCGGTTGTAAAGGTTTCTCAATCACTTGCTGAGAAACTCGAGTCGGAGACTGAGAACGATGTACTCCTTTGCGGAACGACATTCCGACGCACATTCGCACACGGAGGACAGTATGAAGAACGTATGCGTAGAGAAGGCCTGCATTTGTGGTATAGTGTGGAGTTTGACGAGTCTGCACCACTTACAAAGGCAGGAAATGATCTTATGAGAATTGACGGCGTTGAACTTGTCGAATATCTACCTGTTACTGTTCTTCAGGACGAGCCTGCTCCGTTCGATGACCCGTATCTGAAGAGACAATGGCATTACATCAATGCCGGAAATCCGATTACAGGACTTCTTGAAGGCTGTGATATAAATGTCGCTCCTGCATGGGAACGAGGGGTTGTGGGAAAGGATAATGTCATTGTTGCTGTAATTGATACCGGAGTCGATGTAAATCATGAGGACCTCAAGGATAACATCTGGCAAGGTACTGACGCGAACGGAAATATTATTAATGGATACAACGCATTTCTGGAAAACAATAAGATCAATCCTGAGGATCATGGAACTCATGTTGCCGGTACAATTGCCGCAGTCAACAATAACGGCATAGGTGTCAGCGGAATTGCCGGAGGAGATGCCGCAGCCGGTATAGGCGGAGTCAGGATAATGTCTTGTGCGATCTTTGATGGTGATAATAATGGCAATCAGGCAGAAGCCTTGATATGGGCTGCAAATCATGGCGCAGTCATTGCTCAGAACAGTTGGGGATTCCTTCCAGAAGCTAATCTTACGGATACCCCTCTATACATGAAGGAGGCGATAGATTATTTCAACACATATGCAGGTTGTGACAAGGATGGAAATCAGCTTCCTGACAGCCCTATGAAAGGTGGTGTCGTCATATTTGCTTCCGGAAATGACGCTTTAGCTGAGGGATACCCCGCATCTTATGAAGGGTGTATCGCAGTTTCTGCTGTGTCCGGAGACTATAAATCAGCATATTATTCTAATGTCGGTGACTGGGTCGACATTGCGGCACCTGGCGGTGACGCTCAAAAGAACCAGATGGTATTAAGTACAGTACCTGATAACAATTATGACCGCATGCAGGGTACATCCATGGCATGCCCTCATGTCAGCGGCGTGGCCGCATTGGTCCTTTCTGAATTCGGAGGTCCCGGATTCACAAGAGAAGATCTTATAGACAGGCTGCTCAAGACAGCGCGAGACATCTCGCTGCCGTCAAGGTATATGGGTCACGGATTGGTTGACGCATCTGCAGCTACCGCACATTACGGGGAATATAAACCGTTTGTGCCTGAATTTGATAATTATGAAGATTTGTCTGGTACAAGTCTCACAATGCAATATATTCTTCCTCCTGCCAATCAAGGTGTTGTCTGCAGGGGTGTAGACCTTTATTTCAGCGAAGAACCTTTCGATGTCGTTTCTGAGACATTGAAGAAGGTAAGTGTCCCTATCAAGAAATATGTAGAGGGAGAAACGCTGACAATTACAATAGACGGGCTTGAGTTCAATACAACATATTATTTCTCTGTTCAGGGTTATGATGCATTAGGCTATCTTTCAGAATTATCTGAAAACAGATCGGTCACTACTCGTGATAATCTCCCTCCAGTGATAGAGGCTCTTGATGAGACTGATCTTTCTCTCAAGAAGTATATGTGGAAGAAGCTGAGGTTCGCGATTACAGATCCGGAAGGTGGACTTAAAGATGTCGTATATGAGAATGCGACAGATGCAGATGTCTTTTCTCATAACGATGGTATGTATTACCTCGTCATCGATGCAAAGAACATTCCTGCAGGAACATATAAATCGCGTATAATCGCTACAGACGACTCTGAAAAGGTTACAGAATGTGTGATTTCTTTCACTGTCGAAGAGAATAATGCACCGACAGTAAGTTCTCCACTTGAGAATATTCTGATCAAGTCAAAATCTGCATCTAAGAAACTTACTCTTTCAGATTACTTCAGCGATCCAGATGGAGAAACGCTGACATATTCTGTGTCTTCATCAGACAATTCTGTAGTCAAGGCATCTGTCATGAGAGATGAACTTACCTTGAATGCTGTATCGTATGGAGAGTCAGTAATGACAGTTACCGCAACTGATGGATTGTCTGCCACAGTTCAGGCTACATTTAAAGTTGTAATACGCGACGGTTCAAAGGAGTTTGATGTCTTTCCTAATCCCGTCAAGGACGGAAAAATGTACGTAAGAGGCTCTGATTCGTCAGAGGCAGAAGTGAAGATAATATCTTCTTCTGGAGCAGTTGTCTATGAAGGCAAGGTTGTTCCAGATCCGTTCAGCCCTGCTGTTCAAGACATATCATCTCTCCTACCTGGAGTATATAATGTAAAGGTTACCGGTGTGTCAGGTAAAACATACACTCAAAACATTGTGAAATTATGAGAACCTTGAGATATTTGACATCACTTGTGCTGCTGATGGTTACCGCATTTTTGACAAATGCGCAGACTGGCTCTTTCCTGAATATACCTACGGATACCAGGGAGATGGCTATGGGTGTGACAAATGCAGGATCTGATGCACAAAGCGTTCTTACAGAAGATGGTGGAATCGCTTTCGACGCAACATATCTTATGTGGAGTCCGGGTGGAGTCGGCAGCAATATGATCAATGCCGGTTTCAGTTACAAGCTTGATAAATTGGCTGTGCTCGCTGAAGGTAAAGTCAATTCTTACAGTTCATATCCGCTCTATGACGGATTTGGAAACCTTGCCGGCGAATATTCTCCGAGTGAATTTGCAGCAGGAATCGGTGCGGCTTATTCTGTAATGCCTGATCTTGGAGTTTCCCTGATTGCCAGATATGTTGGTTTTAACCTTGCAGATGGTGTCGGTAGTTCGGCGTTTTGTGCTGATCTGAATCTAGCCTACAGATACAAAACATTGACAGCTGGTCTTTCATTTGAAAATATCGGATTCGGCACAATTCCTATGCTTATGAAGGCAGGTGTGAGAAACTCATTTGATTTTGGAGAATCATTGTGCCTTGAAGTAGGAGCTGATGCGGGCTATATGACTCAAGGACAGTTTGGTGCTGTCGTTGCCTCAGCCGGTGTTGATTTAAAGATAGTCGATATGGTTTCAGTTCTGGCCGGATATCATTTTTCGTCAGATTCTACATTCGAACCATCATATGTTTCTGCAGGCTTGGGAATAGATATTTCTGTGATAAGGTTTTCTGCAGTCTACCTTTTAGGTAATCCACACGTTGGCAATACCCTTGGATTTACCTTGGGGTGCCGTTTTTAATTGAACCTTCTGGTTATTTACATAAATATTGGCAATCGGTCGGTCCCTGTGAAGGAACCGGCCGATTAATTTATATCCATGCCACTGCAGATCCCCAGTCCAGCCGGGGATGACCGTCTCCCCCCCCCACAACCATCTCCTCCCTAACCAACCATGTCATGCCCGACCAGCCATGTCATATCATGCCCGCCCAACTATGTCATGCCCGACCAGCCATGTCATGCCCGACCAGCCATGTCATGCCTGGCCAGCCATGTCATGCCCGGCGAGACCGGGCATCAAAAAAAAGAGATAATCTTTCGATCATCTCTTTTTAGGCTATAAGAAAACCCTTTAAAAGGGGATATTTCTTTATGAAAGTTTGTTGATGTATACTGCGATACCGCTCTTAAGGTTTGCAGCCTTGTTCTTGTGGATAACGCCGATCTTTGCAAGCTTGTCGATCATTGCATAAACCTTAGGAGCGTTAGCCTCTGCTGCTGCCTTGTCTGATGTGTTACGAATCGCACGAATTGCGTTTCTTGTTGTCTTTGCATAATACTTATTATGCAATCTGCGCCTCTCGCTCTGGCGATAGCGCTTGTCTGCTGAAGCGTGGTTTGCCATTGTTATTCTTTTTTATATTTCTTGTAGTCGGTAGGGGAATCGAACCCCTCTTGCAAGAATGAAAATCTTGAGTCCTAACCGATAGACGAACCGACCAAACTGACCACTTTTATCAAATGGGAGTGCAAAGGTATGAAAAATATTTAAAATACCAAAATATTTCTTAATCTTTCTGCTCTTCTTTTTCATTTGCAGCCCATTCGAACGAGTAGATCACAGATTCAACCTGTCTGAGATACTGACGTTTATCGTATTTAGGAGCATATACGAAGCCCTGAAGTACGATGACGTTCTGACCGTCCTGGCTATAGAATGCGTGTGAAACGAATGGTCCACCCATGTAGTCGTTGTATACTTCCCAGAATCCTCTCACTTCTGCGAATTCAAGTCCTTTATAGCGCTTGTATTCGATTCCTGGTCTTACAGCTGTGCTGGTTGTCATGTATGTGTTGTCGAACATTCCAGGCACATTGTTCTTGAGGATTTCATTGCTGTTCTCAATGATGCTGTCGAGGCTGAGCATCTGCTTGCCCTCTTCTACCGGATACTGATATACGAGAATTCCCTGAGTCACATCCTGGATTGCGTATTCGATCCAGATGAAGTCGCTGGTCTTCTTCTTGAGCTTGTATCCTGATGGGAAATGAGGAGAACCGCCTACCATATCTCTCACGGTCTGAGCGAGCTTGAGTTCCTCGTACTTCTTGATGTTTCTGATGATACGGTCTCTTTCCGCCTGTTCGATTGTAGTGACCATGATTGCACTGTTCTCTGCAATGATGCTTGCGGCAGACTCGCTGTCAGCAGCATTTACATATATCACTGTCTGTGGAGTTGCCCATACGTCCTTTCTTATTACGATGCCCGGCTCTGTCACAGTGTTGTTGATGTTTACGTAGATGATGTTTCTATGTATCTGGAACATGTTTGTAAATGCGTTCTGAGGTACATTTACAAGTCCGAAAAGCGGCTCTCTCTGCGGAAGATATGGTGTTTCGCATGCAAGAGAGTCTCTAAGAGCTGTTCCGACCACTCCTTCCCAGTTGCCCTTGTCGATTACAACGATCACTTCTCCGGCTTTTCCGCTGATGTTAGGCAGGAGGGCCTTTCTCTTCTTCTCCTCGCTGCATGATGTGAGGGCTATGATTGCGGCAAGAGCTACCGCCATGTATTTCAGAATCTTTTTCATATATATGTATTTTATCTGTTATCTGATGAGTCTTGCAATGTCGTTGCCAAAGGCAAGGAACATAAGTCCGAAGATCAGGATCATGCCGATTATCTGTGTTATATAAAGGAAGTTGTCGCTCGGCTTTCTTCCTGTTATCATCTCATATATGGTAAAGACGATATGTCCTCCGTCAAGTGCCGGAATAGGCAGCAGGTTCATTACTGCAAGCATGATGGACAACATCGCGATGATGCTTAGGAAACTGTACCAGTCCCATGATTCCGGGAAGACCTGTCCGATTGCAATGAAGCTTCCTACTGATTTGTATGCCTCTGTGCTGGGTGTGAAAACGAGCTTGAGGTCCTTGATGTATCCTCCCACTGAGGTGAAGGTCTTCTTGAATCCTGCAGGGATGGCTGATGCCAGGCTGTACTCTCTTGTCTTTATTTCAGGGGATGCGAGGAATACTCCCAGTCTTCCGGTAGTGTCAACCTGAAGCGGGAGACTGAGTGTGTCAGCAGCCCTGACTACATCTACAGCGACCGTCTCTCCCAGATGCTGTTCCAATACCGGCCATGCATCCTGGACAAAAGGTACGGAAACGCTGTCGATTCCGATGATCCTGTCTCCCGATACAAGTCCTGATCCGCTGTTTACAGAGCCTTCCGCAATCGAGTGGATTATGAACGGACGGGCAAGATCGAACATTCCCGGGTTGTTCAGTACTTCTCCGATGCGGTTATGGTCAATATAGATGTCAAGAGTGTCGCCTTCTCTCAGAACCACTGCCTTGGTTGCCGACTGTCTTGCAAGGTCTACCTGAAGCGTAGCGAAGTTTTCAGGCTCATAGTCGTCGAAACTGATGATGTGGTCTCCGTTGCGGAATCCCATATCATAGGCAAGTTCGTTGACGTAAATGCTGTTGCCTTCGTTTCCTATATAGCTTTCGCCCCATCCTGCGAGGAGGGCGGCGTACATTACCACAGCGAAGATGATGTTGAAAAGAACGCCGCCTGCCATAACCAGAAGTCTCTGCCATGCCGGTTTGGTTCTGAATTCCCACTCCTTCGGTTCATTCTGCAGGTATTCTGTATCCATCGATTCGTCAACAATTCCTGCAATCTTGCAGTATCCACCGAGAGGAAGCCATCCGATACCGTATTCGGTCTCCCATTTCTGACCTTTCGGGAAGATTTTTGAGAACCATCCTGTCTTTGTGCTGAGAAGTTTCCTTCCGCCTGCATCAAAGAACAGGAAGAACTTGTCTACCCTGATTCCGAACAGTTTTGCAAAGGTGAAATGACCCAGCTCGTGCACAAGGATGAGCACGGACAGGGCCAATATTACTTGTAATGTCTTTATGATTGCTATCATGATATCTTGTCTATGAGTTCGCCTGCCTTGATCAGGGCTTCCGAATTGGTGGCGAAGATGGTATCAAGGTCAGGATCAGCTACAAAATCCACACCATTCATACATTCCTGCACGACAGTGGTGATGTCGTAGAATCCGATTCTTTCCTGAAGGAATGCTGCTACTGCCGCTTCGTTTGCCGCATTCATGATGCATGCCATGTTTCCGCCCTTTTCAAGAGATTCATATGCGAGTTTAAGTGCGGGGAATTTGTCCTGATCAGGTGCAAAGAATGACATGCTCCCGAGTTCCGCGAAGTTCAGCTTCCTGTTGTTCAGAGGAAGTCGGAACGGATAGCTGAAAGCGAACTGTATGGCTTCCCTCATGTCTGGATGGCCCATCTGTGCAATGACAGAACCGTCCGCATATTCGACCATCGAGTGGATGATGGACTCCGGATGGATGACTACCTGAATCTTGTCTCCCGGTGTTCCGAACAGCCATCGGGCTTCAATTATCTCCAGTCCTTTGTTCATCATGGTTGCGGAGTCGATGGTGATCTTGCTTCCCATGCTCCAGTTCGGATGATTCAGGGCTTGTGCGCGTGTCGCTTTTGCGATATCTTCGCGTGACCATGTGCGGAACGGACCGCCTGAGGCAGTCAGATGTATCTTCTCGATCTGTGCTCCTGCAGAACCCATGAGGCACTGGAAGATTGCCGAGTGCTCGGAGTCTACCGGCAGGATGCGTGCTCCTGTCTTCTCCGCCATGCCCATTACAATCTTTCCTGCAGCGACGAGGGTCTCCTTGTTCGCGAGTGCAATCGTCTTGCCGGCTCCCACTGCTGCGACAGTCGAAGAAAGTCCGCTGAAACCGACCATCGATGTAAGTACGATGTCGATATTGTCGCTGACCACGAGGTCGCACACCGACTGCATGCCGGCGAATACCTTGATGTCGTGCGGGTCGAGCGCATCCTTCACTTCCTGATATTTGTCTTCATTGCAGATCACGACTGCGTTCGCATCGAATTCGATGGCCTGCTGAATGAGGAGGTCTGTGCTGTTGTTCGCTGTGAGAAGTTCCACTTCGAACAGGTCGCGGTGCTGTCCGATCACGTCGAGTGCCTGACGGCCGATGGATCCGGTGGATCCAAGTATGGCGATATGTCTCTTTTCCATCCTTCTAGAATTTAATGTACAAGGTCGGGTCGACTGTCTGGCCTTTATGCCAGAGCTCGAAATGGAGGTGTTCTCCTGTGCTGAGCTTGCCTGTGTTGCCGACTACTGCTATCGGAGTGCCTGCTGTCACCCTGTCTCCCGCCTTTTTGAGGAGTTTCTCGTTATGTTTGTATATTGAGACGATGTCTCCTTCGTGCTGTATCTGTATGGTGTGTCCGGCTTCGTCGCTCCATCCGGAGAACATCACAGTTCCGTCAAGAGTGGCCTTTACGACAGAGCCTTCAGGTGCTGTGATGTCGATGTATGGATGCATGGCCTGGTCATATCCCTGTGACACGACGCCTTTAAGAGGTGTGAAGAAGTGCAGGCCTTCGATCGGAAGATTCCTGTGCTCTCTGTCTGCGATTCCGAACTGTTCCTCCTCTTTCACATGTTCCCTCAGCAGGGAGTCCTGTCTTGCGATGGCTGCCATGTCGAGGTTCTCGGCATTGGTTCTGTTTGTTGCCTTGATGAGGCTGTCGATCTTCAGCGGCTCTTCGCCTTCGACTGCTCTTCTGAGGTTCTCCGAGTAGAGTTCCCATCTGAATATCACGTTCTCGAGAGAATCGATTGTGATCGCATTCTGGATGGCAGATCTCTTGGATCTTGCATCAGGATATCCCGGTATGAATGTTCTTACAGGGGTGAATGCTATGATGGAATAGATTGCGGCACATAATACCACAAGAACAGTTACCACAGCAATGAAGAATGTGGTTCTGGTAAAGTGGAAGGTGACAAGGTGCTTGTGGGTCTTGTCGTCTATGAAGGCCAGACGGAATGGGTTACTTTTCTTTTCTCTGCTGCGTTGTGCCATAAATAACTTTTTATTAGTAACTTTGCCCTCCAATGGAAAGAATAATAGGCATAGATTACGGTAGGAAGCGTGTCGGCGTCGCAGTAAGCGATCCGCTCGGCATCTTTGCGTCTGCTCTTGAGACGGTACATTCTGCAAAGATAATAGATTATCTTAAAAATTATGCTCAAAATGAGAATGTAGTGCGCTTTGTAGTGGGATATCCGGTCAATATGAATGGTTTGCCTTCGGAGGCGGCTAAGGATATAGATATCTTCCTGAAACATCTGAAGAAAGCCTTTCCGGACACCCCTGTAGAACTTGAGGATGAGAGGTTCACCTCAGTGCTTGCACACCGTGCAATGATCGACGGCGGCATGAAGAAGCAGGACAGGATGAAGAAGGAGTCTGTCGACAAGATCAGCGCCGCTATTATTCTGCAGGGTTACCTTGACAGAAGACCACGATAACCTGCCATTAGAGCACAATAACCTGTCATTTCGAGCGAAGTCGAGAAATTTTTAATAGAATTATGATACTACCAATATATTTATACGGATCCGAGGTCCTCAGACGAGAGAATGTCGATGTAGACCTCAATGATAAGGAAGGAATCCTCAAGCTCCTTGAGGATATGAAGGAAACCCTTAAGAATGCTGACGGATGTGGTCTTGCTGCACCGCAGGTTGGCGTGAACAAGAATCTTGTGATTGTGGACGGAAGAGATCTTTCGGACTCATACGAATATCTCCAGGATTTCTTCAGGGTGATGATCAATCCTGTGGTTCTTGAGGAGAGCGAAGAGACTTGCGAGTATTCGGAAGGCTGTCTCAGTGTTCCGGGTATTTATGCGGAAGTTACAAGACCGTCAAGAATCAAGGTTGAGTACTACAATGAGAACCTTGAGAAGGTTGTAGAGGAGTTTGACCGCTTCGGCTGCAGAATGGTACAGCATGAACTTTCTCATCTTGATGGCAACCTTTTTGTAGATAATGTGGCTCCGATCCGCCGCAAGATGATTCTCAGGAAGCTTCAGGCGATATCAAAGGGCAATGTTCAGACAAGGTACAAGTCAAAAAGACAGTAGAAGATATGGGAGCGTTTCACGCATACGACATCAGAGGAGTCTATAATGTAGACTTTGACAAGGAAGTTGCCTACAAGGTAGGCTATTTCATTCCTGAACTGCTTTCAGCAGACAAGGTTCTTGTGGGAAGAGATGCAAGAGTCTCATCTCCGGAGATTCATGAATACCTTCTTAAAGGTCTTACCGATGCAGGTGCAGATGTTTATGATATAGGCCTCAGCACGACTCCGATGGTATATTGGGGTACAGCAACTTATGGATTCAAGGCCTCTGTACAGATCACAGCGTCTCATAATCCTGCCGAGTACAACGGTCTCAAGGTGTCACGCGAAAATGCTCTTCCTGTAGGACTTGATACCGGTCTGGGACAGATCAAGGAATGGATCGAAAGCGGCCGCGAATGTACTCCGGCTGCGGTGAAGGGCCAGGTGCATCCTATGGATATCAAGAAGGACTACCTTGATTTCCTTCTTAAGTATAAGGGTGACTGGAGCGGATTGAAGATTGCGATGGACGTGTCGAACGGTATGGCTTCGCTTTTTGTCCGCGACATATTCGGAGATCAGCCTGCATATATCTATGAGGAGATGGACGGAAGTTTCCCTAACCATGAGCCGAATCCTCTCGTTCAGAAGAATGTCGAGGCTCTCAAGAATCTCGTGGCGGAAACAAAGGCTGATATCGGTGTCATATTCGATGGCGATGCGGACCGCGTCATGTTCGTCGATGAGAACAGCCGTTTCATTTCTCCAGACCTCATGATCGCAGTCCTCGGACATTATTTCTTTGAGGAAAGAGGTGAGAAAGGTTATGTGCATCAGGATATCCGAAGCTCGAAGGCAGTGGGCGAGTACCTTGCGCCGATGGGCGGAGTGATGAATACCTGGAGAGTCGGCCGTGCTTATGCTGCATTGAAACTTCGTGAACTTGACGGAGTCTTTGGCGGCGAGCTTGCCGGTCACTATTATTTCCGCGACTTCTTCTATTCGGACAGCGGAATGCTTGCAGCGATTCTAATCGTGAATGTAGTTGCCAAGATGAAGGCACAGGGCGTAAGTCTCAGCCAGCTTATTGCACGCATCGAGAAGTATCAGAATTCTGGAGAGATAAATTTCCGTGTGGAAGACAAGAAGGGTGCTATGGATGCAGTCCGTGACTATTTCATGTCATCTGAGAAATCTACAGCCTATATGGACTTTGATGGCTACAGGGTTGAATTCCCTGACTGGTGGTTCAATATCCGTCCTTCGAATACCGAACCTTATCTGAGATTCCTCTGCGAAGCTACTTCGAAGGAACTTCTTGATGAGAAGGTCGCAACAGTCAGAAAAATTCTTACAGAACAGTTTGGAGCAAAATAAATGAGAGTAAAGACGAATAAGAACATATTTATCGTATTGTTTGTCTGCCTGACAGGATTTCTGTCGGCAGACAAACTTTCTGCTATGAACCCCGTACGTATTGACACATCCAGAGCACATCTGGTGATTCCGCGTCCGGCCTTGGAGTCCTTGCCGACACCTTTGGTGAAGTCTCCCACCGATCCTATCGATACATTGGATACGGTAAATGAATTCATAAAGGTTATTCTCTATGCCGACAATACATGGCAGTACTATAAGACTCCGGAGTATCAGCAGGTTACAGGAGTGTTTGATGAGTATTGGTCAGATACAGCCACAAATCCATATGGCATCCAGCAGTCAGAACTTCCTGAATCGTGGTCAATATGGCTGGTGGATGAACTGGATCAGTACCATTGTCCGTTCATCGGTGATATCCATCCTCGCGGAAAGTTCGGTCCGAGAAGAGGACGTCGCCATCAGGGAGTAGATCTTCCGCTCAAGACAGGTGATCCGATTTATGCGACATTTACAGGTAAGGTCCGTATGTCCAAATATATCGGTGGATTCGGTAACCTTATCGTCATCAGACATGAGAACGGTATAGAGACTTTCTACGGCCACCTTTCGAAGAGGTATGTTGAGGCAGGGGATTGGGTGAATGCCGGTGATGTTATCGGACTTGGCGGTTCGTCAGGACGTTCGACAGGTCCTCATCTCCATTTTGAGACAAGATACAAGGGATTTGCATTTGACCCGCAGTGGATCATTGATTTCAAGACAGGAGAACTCCGTCAGAGACTCTTCCTTCTCAAGAAGAAGTTCTTCAATATCTACAGCAACTATGAGCAGGATTTTGAAGATGAGATCAAGAATGAAGAGGAGGATAAGGCTGAGGATGCTGAAAAGGCAGCAATGAAGTATTATACTATCCGTTCAGGAGATTCCTTGAGCAAGATTGCCCGCAATCACGGCACTACCATCAAGGAACTCTGCCGTCTTAACGGAATCAGTCAGAATACTACTCTTAAGATTGGAAAGAAGATCCGAGTAAGATAATAATCTTATATAGAACATCCCCGCCAGTGGCTCGCTATGCAGAAGCATGGGTAAATGCTTCGCTCGCACACTGGCGGGGATGTTCTGTTTTATGGAGTATGTTACTCTGTTCGTTTGCAGATGAGGGTCGCCGATGTTACTGATACGACCTCTACTGTGCAATAGTCTCCGGCCTTTTCTCCTCGGCTTGGGAACACGCACATCTTGTTGTTGCTTGCCCTTCCGCAGAGTTCGTCAGGATTCTTCTTTGACGGACCTTCCACAAGTACCTTCAATGTCTTTCCGATCTCCTTCTCGTTGCTCTTCAGGCTCATTCGTCCCTGAAGTGCGATGATCTCATTAAGTCTCTGTGTCTTAAGTTCGTAAGGGATGTCATCAGGATACTTGCGTGATGCGAGGGTTCCTGGTCTCTCCGAGTAGGCGAACATGAAGGCCGAGTCAAATACAACCTTCTCCATGAGTGTCATCGTGTCTTCATGGTCCTGGTCGGTTTCTCCGCTGAATCCGGCGATCACGTCTGTAGTGATGCCGCAGTCAGGAATCACGCTGCGGATCTTGTCCACTCTTTCGAGGTACCATTCGCGGTTGTATTTTCTGCGCATCTTCTCGAGCATGATACTGCTGCCTGACTGTACAGGAAGGTGGATGTGCTTGCAGATATTCTCGTACATTGCCATTGTGTAGATTACCTCGTCGCTGATGTCCTTAGGATGCGAAGTAGAGAATCTGACACGAAGCTCAGGGCTGATCTTTGCGACCATTTCAAGCAGTTGTGCGAAGTTTACATTTCTGTCTGCCTTCTGCGGGTCCTTCCAATAGTATGAGTCTACGTTCTGACCGAGAAGCGTGACTTCCTTATATCCGTTGTCGAAAAGTGTCTGTGCTTCCTTTACTATAGTGTAAGGGTCTCTGCTTCTTTCTGCTCCTCGTGTGTACGGTACGATGCAGTATGAGCATACGTTGTTGCAGCCTCTCATGATTGAAATGAATCCGGAGATTCCGTTTCTGTCCATTCTGACAGGACTGATGTCTGCGTATGTCTCTTCGTGAGAGAGGAGGACATTGATCTGCGGCCTTTCCGGTGTGATGGCCTTGAGAAGGTCAGGGAGGCTTCTGTAAGCGTCCGGACCTGCTACGAGATCCACATTCTCAAGGAGTTTGTCCTTAAGTCTCTCTGCCATACATCCTACGATACCGATCACGACACCGCTTCTCTTGCGCTTCTGCAGCTTGAACTGGTCGATTCTTCCCCAGATTCTCTGCTCTGCGTTGTCGCGGATGGAACATGTGTTGGCAAGAATTACTGATGCCTCTTCGATGTCGTCAGTCAGGGCATATCCTGCATCCTGGAGGATTGAAAGGATCACCTCGCTGTCATTGACATTCATCTGACATCCATATGTCTCTATGTAGACCTTCGGTCTCGAAGGGTCTGTTATCGGTCTAATGCTGTTCATGATGCAAAGATAGGATTTTTCGACGAATATCGTTACCTTTGCAAAGATGTAAAACCATGTATTGTGAGAAAATATCTGCATAAATTAGTCCTTATAATCTTGTCTGTCATGCTTTTCACTCTTGGCGGATGTAAGAATGTAAAGGATATCAAGGTGACCTCTGCCAAGGTGGAGGCTATTGCTCCTCAGGGCTTGAAGGGTGTGAATGTCTTCCTTGCAGTAGGTATAGACAATCCGGCCTTTCAGATTGCTTTGGATGATATTCATGGTGCTGTGAAACATTCTGGCAAGGTTCTTGGAAGAGTAACCGTCGACCCCTTCACAATATGGGCAAAATCGGCTGAAATATATCATGTGAAGGCTTTTGTGACTCTCGGCGAAGATGCCAGATTGAGAGATCTGCTGATGCTCACTGATATGACGAAACTGTATGAATGTACCGTAGATGTTTCTGCTGTTCCAAGACTTAAAAGCGGACTTGGCGCGCCGATAACGGTCAAAGACATTCCTCTGAAGAAACTTTTGGAAAAGACTGAAAATGAAAAGAATTGATATCCTTATTACTCTGACTTGTGTTCTTGGTTTTTTCTGCGCTGATATTAATGCGCAGGAGAGGACTATTGTCCCGGACGGCTATGTTCTGGTGGACTCGGTCATATACAGACCTGTAGCTACTGTGGATACTACTCTTGTAGGAAAGGACGTTTTCCTTCTTATGCCTACAAGACAGATGGGAGATAAGGTTGATGTGAAGATAAAGCAGACCGATGCAGTGAAGGATGCCATGCGTCGTCAGGTGTCTGAGAATTCCGGAAGGACATTGAGCGGTTACAGGGTCAGAATCTTCTTTGACAACAAGCAGACTGCGCGTGTTGAGTCTGAGGAGACGCTGAAACGCTTTGAGAGCATGTACCATGATGTAGTGGCATACAGAACTTATGCAAACCCATATTTCAAGGTGACTGTCGGTGATTTCAGGACAAGGTCGGAGGCTGTGAAGCTTCTTGAAAGGATCAAGGGTGCATTCCCAAGTGCCTTTGTCGTGAAGGAGAACATCGAGTTTCCAGTAGTGGATAAGGACAACGCTTATATTACTGACACAGTAAAGGTCCTTCGCCCGAGAGTAAGCAGCTTATAGTGGTCAAACAGTAGTTTAGTGTTATGTTGAAGCAAGGTTTAGAACTGAAGCAGACTCAGAAGTTGTCTCCGCTTCAGATTCAGACAATTAAACTGATAGAACTCCCTATACAGGAGCTCGAACAGCGTATCCGTAAGGAGCTGGAGGAGAATCCGGTTCTGGACGAGGATGTGCAGAAGGAGTCTGAGGAGGGAGAGGCACCTAGAGAGGTCTCTCTGTCAGAATACAAGGAGGATGATGCCATCCCAAGCTATCGCCTGCGTTCCGACAATTATAATTCTAAGGAGGAACGTCCCCAGTACAATACATTCTCTGTAAAGGAGAGCTTCACTCAGAGTCTGCAGGAGCAGCTTGGCTACCGCAATCTTACTGAGCATCAGTATGCTGTTGCGTCCTTTCTCATAGGCAGCCTTGATGATGACGGATATCTTCGCAGAAACATTGACAGCATCGTTGATGACCTTTCCTTCCGTGCGAATGTCGAGACAGACGAGGAGGAAGTGCTTTCCATGCTGAAGGTCATTCAGGAATTCGATCCTGCCGGTGTGGGAGCAAGAGATCTTCGCGAATGTCTTCTTCTTCAGATCAGACACTGCAAGAAGACGCCGGAGATTGAAATCGCAGTCAAGATACTCAAGAACCATTTCAATGAGTTCACCAACAAGCATTTCCAGAAGATAATGACCCGTATGGACATTACTGAGGATCAGTTGAAGGCGGCAATTGCAAAGATCGTCAAGCTGAATCCGTCTCCAGGCGGTCAGATAGATGATTCATACACCGATCAGGCTCAGCAGATCGTTCCGGACTTCGTATTGGAGTATCGTGATGGCGAGCTGCATCTGTCGATGCCTCGTTTTTCTGTTCCGGAACTCAGGGTGAACAGAAAATATGCTGATATCCTTATTGATGCGGCAAATTCTTCTGAGAGAGAGAAGAAGGAGGCTGCGGCATTCGTCAAGAAGAAGTTGGATTCTGCAAAATGGTTCGTTGAGGCCATCAAGCAGAGGCACAATACTCTTTCTAATACCATGCAGGCGATTGTGGATTATCAGAGGGACTATTTCATCGATGGAGATGAAACCCATCTGAAGCCTATGGTGCTTAAGGATATTGCAGAAAAGACAGGATTCGATATATCTACAATCTCAAGAGTAGTCAACAGCAAGTATATCGAGACTCATTTCGGAATATATTCTCTCAAGTATTTCTTCTCTGAGGGCCTTGAGAATCAGGAGGGAGAGGAGGTTTCTACTCGTGAGCTGAAGAAGGCGCTTCAGGAGTGTGTGGATAATGAAAACAAGCGAAAGCCTCTTACCGACGACGAACTTGTGGAGAAGATGACTGAGAAAGGTTACAAGGTGGCTCGCCGAACAATTGCCAAATATCGTGATCAGTTGGGCATCCCTAAGGCCAGGCTGAGGAAGGAATTATAAAAAAAAGAAAAAACTGCCGTTGTTTTACACTAAGACAACGGCGGTTTTTTCTTTTGTACATAGTTTTGCTTTCATGAGACTGAAGGATTTATGCCTGGATGACAGGCCGAGGGAGAAGATGCTGGATAAGGGGCCTTCTGCCCTCAGTAATGCCGAGCTGCTCGCAATCATGTTGCGTACAGGTACGGGGAAGATGAATGTTGTGGATGTGGCACGTGCCCTGCTTGCAGAAGCGGAGGGACGCCTGAATGTCATATCCGACATGTCAGTGGAGAAGATGTGTTCGGTCAGCGGGATAGGGAAGAGCAAGGCTGTGACCATAGCTGCCGCATTCGAACTGGGACGCAGGTGCTCCATGGAGCTAGTTGTGAAGGAGAAGGTTTCTGTTTCTTCTCCGAAGATTGTGTTCCGTATGATGCTGCCTCTGTTGCGTGGACTGGATCATGAGGAGTGTTGGGTGATATTTCTGAACAGGGCGAATTTTGTCCTTGGGAAGGAAAGGATGAGTGTCGGGGGAATGGAGTCTACTGTTGTGGATGTCAAGGCGATTCTGCGCCGGTCGTTGGAACGCAAAGCAACGGGTGTCATACTTGTCCACAATCATCCTTCGGGAAGTGCCATGCCGGGGCAGGCCGATATAAAGCAGACTGGGATTCTCAAGAAGGCTCTGCAGACTTGTGAGATTCATCTGATCGATCATGTCGTGATCGCCGAAGACAGCTGGTACAGCTTCGCTGATGAGCAGCTCGTCACCGAACGGTAATGTCCTTTCCGGTTCTCACCCATGGTCATAAACAAAAAAGCGACTTCTTTCGAAATCGCTTTTTAGGGTGCCCAGTGGGATTCGAACCCACGACATTCAGAACCACAATCTGACGCTCTAACCAACTGAACTATGGGCACCATGTTGGTTTAAGGACTGCAAAGATAGGTAAAATTTTTATTTCTGCAATACTATTTGCTTTTAAAAGCACAAGTTTGGCCAATTTCGCGCCTTTGAAGCAAAAAACTGGGTTCAAAGGCGCGAAAAAACGCATGTTTGTGCCTTTGATATTATTGGACGGAAGTGGTGATTGTTATTGAATTTTTATTATTTTTGTGGAAATCGTTGAATTTATAGTATATGGGACGTGAAATAAAGTTCTCCCTTGTATATAGGGATATGTGGCAGTCGTCAGGTAAATATGTACCGACAGTCGCTCAGTTGAAGGAAGTCGCTCCGGCAATCATCGATATGGGATGTTTCGATAGAGTCGAGACCAACGGCGGTGCATTTGAGCAGGTGAACCTTCTTTTCGGAGAGAATCCTAATAAGGCTGTCCGCGAATGGACTGCGCCTTTCCATGCAGCAGGTATCCAGACCCATATGCTCGAACGAGGTCTTAATGCCCTTCGTATGAATCCTGTTCCTGCGGATGTGCGTGAACTTATGTATAAGGTAAAGAAGGCACAGGGAACAGACATCTCCCGCTCTTTCTGCGGATTGAACGACCATAGAAATCTCCGCCTCAGCGTGGAATATGCTAAGAAGGCAGGAATGATCTCTCAGGTCGCTCTTTCAATCACAAATTCGCCCGTCCATACAGTAGACTATTATATGGGTATAGTTGACCATGTGGTCGAGTACGGATGTGACGAGATCTGTCTTAAGGATATGGCAGGTATCGGCCGCCCTAGCTTCCTTGCAGAACTCACTGCCCGTATCAAGAAGAAATATCCACATATAAAGGTGCAGTACCATGGCCATTCCGGTCCAGGATTCTCTCCTGCATCGATGCTGGAGGTTGCTCGTGCAGGTGCCGACTATCTTGATGTTGCGGTGGAACCGCTTTCATGGGGTAAGGTCCACCCGGATGTGATAACAATCCGTGAGATGCTCAAGGCCGACGGCTTCCAGGTCAAGGATCTCAATATGAATGCATATATGGATGTAAGAGCGCTGACTCAGAAGTTCATCGATGAGTTCCTCGGTTACTGGATCGATCCGAACAACTCTCATATGAGTTCGCTTCTTGTCGGTTGTGGACTTCCTGGCGGTATGATGGGTTCGATGATGGCTGACCTCAAGGGCTTCCACGGTGCCATCAACGCTTCTCTCCGCGCGCAGGGCAAGGCGGAACTTACTCTTGATCAGCTGATGGTGATGCTTTTCCAGGAAGTGGAGTATGTATGGCCGCGCCTGGGTTATCCGCCGCTCGTGACTCCTTTCAGCCAGTATGTGAAGAATACTGCATTGATGAACCTTATGAATATCCTTAAGGGACAGCCTAGGTGGACTACCATCGACAAGGATACATGGAACATGATTCTTGGCAAGATGGGAACTCTTCCGGGAGAGCTTGCTCCTGAGATTGTGGCTCTTGCAAAGGAGAAGGGCCTTGAGTTCTATACAGGTACTCCTCAGGATGCATTCCCTGACGAACTCGACAAGTTCCGTGCGATCATGAAGGAAGAAGGATGGGAGTGCGGAGAGGATGATGAGGAACTCTTCGAACTTGCAATGCACGAGAGACAGTACCGCGACTACAAGAGCGGAGTTGCAAAGGAGAGATTCGTGAAGGATCTGGAGGCTGCAAGGGAAAAGGCAGGTGCTCCGATTGTGGTTACAAGACCTGTTGTCGAGATGCCTAAATTTGATATTGACGCTATAGCTCAGAAATATCCGACAGCAGTGCCTGTTCAGTCTCCTGTGAAGGGACAGATGTTGTGGCAGGTTGATGTGGATGACGCATCTGCAGCACCTGTGGCAGGAACTGAGGTCAAGGCTGGTGAGCCTCTCGGATATGTCCAGGCTTACTATGGAATCGAAGAGGCTGTCTCCGCTGTTGACGGACGAGTTGTCGCTGTCTGTGCTAAGCAAGGAGATAATGTGGTCAAGGGTGAGATTGTCGCTTTTGTCCAGCCATAACAGTATCAGCAATATATAAAAAGGCCGACATACATGTGCACATGTGTGTCGGCCTTTTTGAAAGTTGTTAATATGGTTGGGCTAGTATTTCTGCATGAATCCTGAACGTTCCCACTCGAATTCGAATGAATAATCCTTTTCTTTGTTGTAGTTGAATGAGAGATCGTTGGCTTCGTACCATTTCCAGTTGAAGACGAGCTTTGCCTTGTCCTCCTTGATGATTTCAGAGATAGGGAAACTTACGTATGATCCGCCTGACAGCACAAGCTGAGATTCAGTCTTGTCAGGTGCTTCTCCATATGAGTTGTGGCGGAGGTTGAATATGTATTCCCCGTCGTCTCCCTTTGTGTATACAAGGTTGATCAGATGCTTTGTCTCGCTCTCAGGTATAACGTGAGACTTTATAAGCATGTTGACATATCCGCCTGCAAACCAGAGTTGAGCGACATGTACAGGGTCCTGTACTGTGATCTCGCCTTCTGTTGCATTCTCTACTGCTACCGGTTCCTTTGCAAGTACTTTTGAAAAGCTTCTGAGACGGACATCGTACTCATCGCTTGCTCCCTGTGTGGGGTTGAGCACGTCGCATAGAGTCATTACTCTTGTTCCGTCCTGAAGTTGTCCTCCGCAGATCTGTTCTACGATGTTGAAGGTATTACCCTGGTCACTTACGAATCTTCCCTCTACAACGTTGCCCATTGTGAGGTTGTTGTAATAGAGCGTGTCATCCATCTGACACGATGCTGTCGCGAACATAGAAATAACTGTCGCGAGTCCGAAAATTTTTTTCCTGATATTTGTCATGTTCATAGTTCTGAGTATATGTGGTCATGTTTTTGACCGACATATAAGATGCATATCAGGAGCGAATCGTTGCATCAGACTGTATATTTCTTTTTGTTTGGACGTCCAATCAGCTGTATGTCTATGGTTTCCAGCTTGTAACCTTTGAACTTCTTTTTACCGAGGTATGACTCGATGATCGCCACGAGGTCATCGTCGATTATGTCCTTGTACGTGTGGCTTTCCTGATCATAGAAATGGATGTGTCTGAATGTGTTGACATCGAAGTACATCTTGTTGTTGGCGCTCAGTCTGTAATGGTAGATTCCCAACATCGCCATCTGTGTCAGGATATTATATACCGAGGCAACTGTGACTTTTGTCGTACCTTTTTCCTTTATGGCGTCTGTAACCATGTCTGCACAAGCGTGTCCTAAGGACATCATGGCCTCGTGAACTGCCAGTCTCTGAGGGGTCAGCTTCAATGAATGTTTGCGGAGGATTGTCTTGAATTCCTCCATGTCAGGGCATCTGCGTATTGTCATATTTAATGTTGTTTCAGGCAAAGTTATGTATTCTGTGTCATAATTCCAAGTAAATTTGATATTTTCAAAATTAAACCAATTTTGTCTTAATTTAAAAAAATGGTAATTTTGCGGACTTTTTCAGGAATTGCACGATATTATTATGAAATATGCATTGATTACGGGTGCGGCCTCCGGTATGGGCCGTATATATGCATTGAGGCTGGCTCAGAAGGGTTATGGCCTTGTGCTTGTAGATATTAATGCTGCCGGTCTGGAGGAGACTTCGTCCATGGTCGGAAGTGATGTGAAGGTTATTCAGATCGTTCAGGATCTTTCGGTAATAGAGGCTGCTGACAGAATTTTTGAAGCAACTGAGGCTGCCGGATGCGAGGTTGAGGTTCTGGTGAACAATGCCGGTGTCATGTATTGTCAGGGATTCGCAGAGACCAGCGAGAGGATGCTCAAGATCATCATGGGTGTACATATGACTACTCCTCTTATGCTTTGTCGTAAATATGTAGGAGCCATGAAGGAGAGAGGATGCGGATATATGCTGAACATATCGTCTCTTGCCGCATGGATGATCTGGCCTGGAATCGGCATGTACGGATGTACAAAGAGATTTGTAAGGAACTATTCCCGTGAGCTCAGAATAGAGTGTCAGAAGACTGGCGTAAGTGTGACAAATGCTTATTTTGGAGCAGTGGACACTCCGTTGATCCCACTGAAGGACAGTCTCAGAAAGCTCGCCAGAGGCCTTGCCGTTATGATCCGCCCGGAGAAGGCCGTAGACAAGGCGTTGAAGGCTACTTTCAGAAGAAGAAAGGGAGTGATGCCAGGACTTCTCAATAAGATTTTCCTTCCGTTCATTCTGATTATGCCGGATTGTCTTCTTGGATGGATTTACAGGAAGGCAAAGCCATATCTGATGAAAGTCTGATAAATGCTGCAGAATGTGAGCGGAAATTGTTATATTTGCAAGTTACTCTAAATAAGATGAATATGGAAACAGTAAAGTGTCTGATAATCGGCGGCGGTCCTGCGGGATATACAGCTGCGATTTATGCTTCCAGAGCTGATATCTCTCCTGTAGTATACGAGGGTGTACAGCCTGGTGGTCAGCTTACTACAACTACTGATATAGAAAATTATCCTGGATTTGAAAATGGAATCGCAGGTCCGGAACTGATGTCAACAATGAGAGCGCAGGCTGTAAGGCTTGGCGCAGCTGTGAGAACAGGAGCTGTTACTGATGCTGATTTGTCGCAGAGACCGTTCAAGATCGTCATCGATGGAAATCACGAGATTTCGGCTGAGGCGCTTATTATTGCTACCGGAGCTACTGCCAAGTATCTTGGCCTTCCTTCGGAAATCAAGTATCGTGGTCTCGGAGTTTCTGCATGTGCAACATGCGATGGTTTCTTCTACAGAAAGAAGACAGTTGCTGTCGTAGGTGGCGGTGATACTGCGTGTGAGGAGGCGACTTATCTTGCAGGCCTCTGCAAGAAGGTCTATATGATCGTACGTAGAGATGTCCTCAGAGCTTCACAGGCTATGCAGGAGAGAGTTATGGCGACAGAGAACATCGAGGTGCTCTGGAACTGCAATACTCAGGAGGTGCTCGGCGACGAATACGGCGTGACCGGAGCGAGAATCGAGAGAAAGGATGGCGAGGTTTTTGATATAGCAGTTGACGGTTTCTTCCTTGCAATCGGACATCATCCGAATTCAGAACTTTTCAGCAAGTGGGTGAATGTTGATAAGGAAGGATATATCGTTACGGATGGAAAGACTTCAAAGACAAATGTTGAGGGAGTCTTTGCTGCCGGTGATGTTCAGGATCCTCTTTATAGACAGTGTGTTACAGCAGCAGCTTCTGGCTGCCGTGCTGCTTTGGATGCTGAGAAGTTCCTTAAAATGAAATAACATTAGTGATTATAATGAAACTGAAGAATCTTTTTCTTACTCTGGCTGTTTTAGCTGCTTTTGTTTCGTGTAAGTCTCAGTATGAGATATTGCTTACAAGCAATGATGTCCAGACCAAGTATGCGGCAGCTTTTGACTATTTCAACCAGGGAAAATATGTTAAGTCAACCCCTCTTTTTGAGTCCCTTTCTGTCTTGACGGAAGGAACAGCCCGTCATGATACTGTCCTTTATTATTGGGGACTCAGCAACTATATGTATAGGGACTTTTATACTGCGGAGACCAATTTTGACAAGTATATCGAGCACTATCCTTCTGGTACTTTCGCTTCTGATGCAAGATTCCTTAGAATTGAATGTCTTTACAGGTCGACCCTGAGATATGAACTCGATCAGACGCCTACATATAAGGCTATCAATGCGATTTCAGAATATGTTCTGGAGTATCCTGACAACGATCATATGCAGGAGTGTAAAGATATGCTTATGAATCTTAATGATCGTCTGGACCTCAAGGCATATGAGTCTGCAAGACTGTATTACAAGATGGAGGATTACCTCGCATCAGGAGTCGCTTTGAGAAATGTGTTGAAGGACGATTCAGAAAATATTTATAGAGAGGATATCCTGTATCATATCGCGATGTCGTCCTATAAGTATGCGAGCCTCAGTGTTCCTGAAAAGAGGAAGGAGAGATACCTGATCTTTGTTGATGACTATTATAACATCATCGGTGAGATGCCAGATACTCGTTACAGAAGGGAGCTTGACAATATCTATAACAGGGTTCAGAGAGCTCTTGGAAAGAATGTCGCAGATCACTCTGATAGAGAGATGACAGAGAAGGATTTTGCAAAGGAGAGAAGAAAGGTAGTCCGCGAGGAAAGAAAATCGAAAAAAAATTGAAACTCTCTTTAAAACCGGGGGTATAATTAAATGGATGGACTTCATTTGATCCCTGAAAGGGAAGTTATTAAATACATATTATAGACATGGCAAACAAGAAAACACCGGTTAACACACTTACAAGAGATCTTAGCGATCTCGCAGCTCCTACTGGAAATATCTATGAGACAGTAGTGATACTTTCAAAGAGAGCAAATCAGATTGCAATCGCTGAGAAGAAGGAGCTTACAAGAAAGCTTGAGGATTTCAAGAACGATCGCGACACGATGGAGGAAGTATTCGAGAACCGTGAGCAGATTGAGATCTCAAAATATTACGAAAGACAGCCTAAGCCAAGTCTCGTTGCTATTGAAGAGTTCAAGGACGACGAGATCTTCTACAGAATGGCAAAGCAGGACGAGGAGTAGTATATGCTTAGCCGGCTTCAGGTAAGAAATTACGTGTTGATAGACTCTCTGGAAATTGATTTTCCGGAGGGTCTGATTATTATTACGGGACAGACAGGAGCCGGTAAATCAATTCTTATGGGGGCTTTAGGCCTCGTTATGGGTGCGAAGGCAGATGCATCCATGCTTTCGGATGGGGCTGATAATTGTGTCGTTGAAGCGGAATTTGATGTCAGTCCGGAAGATGCTCTTCTGAAGTCCGTCATGGAAGGGAATGATGTAGAATGGGAAGATGGCCACCTTATAGTAAGAAGGGTCGTGAACCGTTCAGGACGTTCAAGGGCATTTGTGAATGATTCACCTGTGTCAGTTCAGGTGCTTCAGGATATTTCTTCTCAACTGATAGATGTGCACTCCCAGCACCAGACCCTTCTCCTTTCGGATAAGGATTTCCAGATGGGCATACTCGATTATTTTGCTGAAGCTGCAGGGCTTCGCGAAGAGTGTTCAGTTCTTTGGAAGCGTCTTTCGGGATTGAAGACACAGCTTAAGGACCTTGATGGCCGTATTGCCGGTATTGCAGGGGAAAGAGATTATAATCAGGCTCAGTTTGATCGTCTTGAAGAGGCATCTCTTCGTGAAGGTGAGCTGGAGGAACTGGAAGAAGAACAGAAACAGCTGGCAAATGCGGAGGAAATCAAGACTTCTCTATGTGGTGTTGAAGAGCTGATGTCAGACTCTCCTTTGAGGGAGGTTGAAAAGCTCCTTTTCAAGGTAGGACGATATGTTCCAAGTGCTTCGTCCCTTTCTGAAAGGGTAGAGGAGTGCCGTAGAGAACTTGATGATATTCTTTCAGACGTTGTCCAGATGAATTCTCGTACTGAGGTATCACAGACTCGTCTCGAAGAGGTAGAGGAAAGAATGTCCCTTATTTATGGACTCCTCAGAAAACATAACTGTACAGATGTTGCAGAGCTGATTGCGCTTCGTGACACCCTTGCAGATACTTTGTATGATTCTACACATCTTGAAGAAAAGCGTGAAGAGCTTCTTGTAGAGATTGTTTCCGTTGACAATGAACTTAAGACAAAGGCAGAACTTCTCCATGATAAGAGATCTGATGCCTCTGTCCGTTTTGCAGAAGAGATGACGTCTTCTGTGAGAAATCTGGAGCTTCCATATGCAGTCTTTGAAGTCGATCTTCTCCCGGTTTCATTAGGCCCTTCCGGATATGATGCCGTGCAGTTCAGATTCTCTGCATCAGGAAAGAACGCTGTAGATGTCGCAAAGTGCGCATCTGGCGGTGAGCTTTCGAGAATCATGCTTGCTCTCAAGGCAATGAGGGCACGTTATGCGAATATGCCTACTATGGTCTTTGATGAGATCGATACAGGTGTCTCTGGAAGTGTGGCAGATAAGATGGGATCCATGATCTGCGACATGGGAGCATTCATGCAGGTGTTCGCTATCACTCATCTTCCACAGGTGGCTGCAAAAGGCCATGCCCACTATCTCGTTTCCAAGGATATCGATCCTGCGACTTCCAAGGCAGTCACTACAATAAAGAAACTCTCCCACAAGGAGAGAGTTCTGGAAGTTGCCAGAATGCTAAGCGGTTCGGTACTTACTGATGCCGCTGTCGCAAATGCTGAATCCCTGTTGGGAATATAAGTCTATCTGGTCTTTGTCACTGACCATCCGTTTCCGTATACGACGCGTCGGATACCTTTGTTGACGAATCCTCCGTCTTCAATATATGTGAACTTGAATGTACTCTGAAGCATGTGGTTTTCTGATCCGTCCAGCTTCATTATCCAGTCTGATCCATACTTGCTGCACATTCCGATGAAGAATGTTGCAATGTCATATCCCTGGAATGCATACTGCGATGGCTCGGTGTTGTAAAGCGCTCTATATTTCAAGAGGAAATTCTTTACTTTCATGTCTTCGTAGTCGATCAGATAACCGAGACTTGCATGCAATGAGGTATTGTGAAGGTTTTCGACTTCAATTGTCTCGAAATGCCTTATTCTGGCCGGTGCATACAATACTACGTTGAGCTTGTTATATACAAGGATATTGAGGTTTCTCACAACGTCGTTTACGAATGCTTCGCTGTCAGAGGCAATCATTACTCTGTTTGTTCCGCTGGCAGTCATCAGCTTTGTAAGCGGTTCGGTGACATCTCTTCCTTCAAGAATGCTATATGAGAATGGAATGAAGGTCAGCCCTGACGAGTCTGCGGCTTCTCTCATCTGTGATATCGCGTCAGTTGTACGCGCACCCTTTTCGCTTATTATGAGGAGAGTGTCGCCTGGCATGGTGTCTTCTCGGATCCATTCTGTGAGGTCCTGATACTGGGCCATCAGAGGAGTAGGGACCTGAATGAAGTTTCCGTTTGTGTACGCATAGCTTTCCGCTCTGGAGTCAAGCGGCGATATTACAGCCTTTGCATCATATCCTGAATCGAGCAGTCTTCCTAAATCGCCTGAAGATACTGGACCGATGATCAGGTCGCTGTCATTGATGTCTTCGCTGGAAATCGGATGGCTGCTGTCAGATGAGTCATAAACATTGAGCTCTGTGCTTATGCCATATTCTGCCAAGTCCTTTATTGCAAGCAGGACTCCGCTGTAGAAGTCCATGTTGTTGCGGCTTACATTGTCAGTGGATGCTTTCAACGGGAGAATGAGAGTTGCCTTGACATCTTCCTTTGGAACGAATACGATCACGCTGTCTTCTGCCTCTTCTTCAACAACAGCGTCTTCTGTTTCTGAAATTATCTCATCCTCATTTTCTTCCGCTATAACAGCCTCTTCAGTCTCAACAACAGCATCTGGCTCAGGAATTACAAGCTTCTGTCTCTTGGTGACAGCCTTTTCTGTAAGTCCATTCGCGGCCATCAGAGCCTCGACAGTAATTCCGTACTTTTCTGCTATGGTGTCAAGATCTTCATACCACTTTACAGTATGTGTCTTCTGCTTTTTGCCTGCAGTTATCTTTACTGTTGTCTCCTGTGTCGGTTCTTTCAGAACGACTGTCTCTACAATTGGCTCCTTTACAGTCTCTTTCGAAGGAATCAGAATTATCAAGTTCTTTTTGAGACCGCTTTCTTTCAAGGTCGGATTGAGTGCATATATGTCATCGATAGAGACTTCGTATGCTTTTGCAATAGAGAACAATGTCTGTTTCTCCTTTACGATATGTGAATAACATATCTTTCCATCTACCTTTACTTTCTCTTTAGAAACGATGACAGGTGCGCTTATATATTCTTGTGCAACAGTGGCTCCGGGAACTGTCAGTGTCAATGCCAGTGCCAGAATCAAAGTTGTTGAAATCGTACTCTTCATAATTGCTCTTTATATTCTTTCGATGAACTCTTCCAGACTCTTCGCGAATGTCTTCCATGACAGACGCTCTTTTTCAAGTCTGATATTTGCTATGCAGGACTCCTTGATGGATGGATCTGCAAAGTATCTTTGAATTTCATTGCAGATGCATTCAGGTGTGCCTTCCGGTGCTACAAGTCCTGTTCCTCTGTCTCCGATAGTTTCCTTAAGTCCTCCTACATCGGTGACAATCATCGGCACTTCAAAATGATACGACACTGAACTGATTCCGCTCTGGGTTGCGCTTCTGTATGGAAGAACGGCCAGGTCTGCAGCGGAGAACCAGTCTGTGACTTCTGAATCCTTGATGTAACTCAGATTCAGTCTTATTCTGTCTTTTCCAGGAATTCTGTCGATGATTTCCTGATATTTGTCAAATGAACCGTATGGTTCACCGGCTATGATCAGCTGATAGTCTTCAGGCAGCATTCCGAATGCTTCCAGAAGTATGTCCAAACCCTTGTATGTTCTGATGAGTCCGAAGAAAAGAATATTCTTCATGCCTGGTTTCAGGCCTAGTTTCTCTTCAGTCTTGGCTCTGTCCTTCTTTTCTCCGAAGTGAGAGTAGAGTGGGTGTTGGATCACAGTATATTGTGCGTCCGCCTTGAGGTTCAACAGGTCTTTTGATACGGCTTCGCATAAAGTAACGCATCCTGTGCTGCCTTCAAGGAAGTATTTTGTAAGAGGTGCGTCGAAGAAATGCTGTTCGTGCGGAATCACGTTGTCAAGTATGGATACAACCTTGCAGTGCCTTCTCATCTTTCGGGTGATATATCCTAGCGATGGTGCAAAGTATGACATCCAATATCTTACGATGAGTACATCTGGCTCCCAATCTCTGATTGCCCGGTATGTGCTCATGTAAGAAAAAGGATTGGCCGTATCCAGCAGAGATACACTCTCTACCGGTACGGCCTCATCGTCTGCTGTCACAAATTGTGTCTTTCCCGGAAAGAGGAATTCAGGATATTGTCTCTTGAAGTTGAATGCCTTGACAACATGCTTCTTGCTCAGTTCACCATAAAGGCATGCGTTAAACTGAGAGATTCCTCCACGATAGGGATAGAAACAGGACAGTATTGCTATTTTCAATGTTCTTACTTGTTGTTCTTTGACTTGATATACTCCTCGTTGAGTCCTGCAAGAACGTCGTCAGTGATGTCAAGTGCAGGGTCAGCAACGAGTACAGGTGCTCCACCTGAATTTGTGAGGATCATTGCGTACTGCTTCTGCTCGTTGTACTTTGCGATGAAAGTCTGGATGGCATCTCCAAGCTGGTTCATCATTACAACCTGCTCCTCCTGAACTTCCTGCTCCTTCTGAGCTGCATAGTTGTTGAACTCGAGTTCCTGCTGCTGGAGCTTCTGGCTCTGTACCTCTGCGTTTGTACGTGTGAGGAGACCCTTGTCAATCTTATTCTGGAAGTCGATAACGTCGTTCTCGAGCTTCTTTGCTCTTCTGTTTACTTCTGACTGGATGTTCTGGATCTTTGTCTCCACTACCGATCTGAGGTCGTTAGCCATGTCATATTCCATGAGGATTCTGTCAAGGTTCACGTAAACGATGTCGCCCTTTGAAGCTGAAGTTTCAACTGCGCTGCCATCTGTCTGAACATCTGCTGATTTTCCTCCTTTTGTAAGGCTGAGGATTCCAAAAGCTACAACAGCAACAAGTGAGATGATGCTGAGGATAAGTGATGTGTTTTTCATTTCTTATTAATTAATGTTTGTTTTCTCTGTGGTTTCTCAATATCCTGCAAAGATAATTAAAAAATCTTAACTTTTGAGAGATAGTCCTGTATTGTTTTCTCCAACCCCATATATAGAGCGTCACATATAATGGCGTGACCGATAGAAACTTCTGCGGTCCATGGAATGGTGCGGATGAAATATTCGAGGTTCTCAAGGTTGAGGTCGTGTCCTGCATTTACGCCGAGACCGGCTTCCCTAGCTGCTTCTGCAGTGCGGAGGAACGGTTCGATGGCGGCCTCTCTTCCCTTCGGATACATGCTTGCGTACGATTCTGTGTATAGCTCGATGCGGTCACATCCGCATTCAGCTGCTGCCCGGGCCATGCTTGGATCCGGGTCTACGAATATCGATGTTCTGATGCCCTTGCTTTTGAATTCGGCGCAGACTTCCCTGAGGAAGTCGCGATTTTTTATGGTGTCCCATCCGGCATTGGATGTGATTGCGTCGTGTGCGTCAGGAACGAGGGTGACCTGGTCCGGAATAACCTCATTAACGAGGTCTATGAACGATGGAATCGGATTGCCTTCGATGTTGAATTCCGTCCTGATCAGGGGCCTTATCGTCCTTACGTCAGAATATCGTATGTGTCTCTCGTCAGGACGAGGGTGGACGGTGATTCCTTCTGCTCCAAAATCCTCACAATCAAGTGCTGCCTTTGTGACATCCGGCATGTTTCCTCCTCTGGCGTTCCTTATGGTCGCGATCTTGTTTATATTGACGCTGAGTTTAGTCATTTTGTCTTTTCGTTTTGAGTTAGATTGAATTACAAAAATACAGAATAAAGTTCAATAATTGTAAATTAAGTGTTAATTTTGTGCTATGAGAATTGCTATATATATAGGAAGGAGGGAGTTGCTTTCCGATCAGAGGTTCGTTTCCCTCCTGGATGCTTTGCGTGATGGAGGATGCTCTCTTCAGGTCTTGGAGGAAGGCGAGTCTCCCTACGATGATACAGAGATTCTGCTGAGTGTCGGTGGAGACGGAACGTTCCTCTCTGCATCTGTGGTAGCCGCAGGAATGAACCTGCCGATCATGGGTGTGAATCTTGGCCGTCTGGGATTCTTGTCTGAGAATCGCCCGGAAGACATTGCCCACGCACTTATTTCCGGAGATTATACAATCGAGAACAGGACGATGCTTAAGGCAGAGGTGCGTACAGGTGATCCTGCCATAGATGACTGGCCGTATGCTCTTAATGATGTATGTGTCCGTAGAAGTGGAGCGGCGATGCTTTCTGTCGATGTCGTCATCGATGGTGTGTGTCTGCCGACATATTGGGCAGACGGTCTTTTGATTTCTACAAGTTCCGGTTCGACTGCATATTCGCTGAGCGTCGGCGGACCTATAGCTCTTCCTGATTCTCGTGTTCTTATCGTTTCACCTATAGCTCCACATAACCTGAATGTGCGTCCGCTTGTGATTCCGGATACTTCCGAAATTTCATTGAAGATGCATTCCCGTGACGGCCGATATGAGTTCTCTGCTGATAACAGGACCTGTGTGGTTGATGGTGATGTCGATGTGAAGGTGGTTGTGGCACAGTTTTCGCTTAAACGTGTCCGGCTTAACAGTTCCAATTTTATTAATGCCCTTACTGAGAAATTATTCTGGGGCGAAGATGTAAGAAATATCAAGTAAATAAATATGGCGAGTGAAACTATGACCAATGTGCCTGTCCATGTCTCTATGATCATGGATGGAAATGGACGTTGGGCCAAGGAGAGAGGTAAGGAAAGAGTCTTTGGCCATTTTGAGGGTGTTGAAAGTGTGCGTGCCTGTGTTGAGGCTGCGGTGGAGGCGGGTGTGAAGTACCTGTCCATATATGCTTTTTCTGAAGAGAACTGGAACCGTCCGCAGGAAGAGGTGCTGGCTTTGATGGGACTTATGGTCAAGGCTATGGCAGC
The DNA here is from genome assembly GCA_017555965.1 of Bacteroidales bacterium. Classification (GTDB taxonomy): domain Bacteria; phylum Bacteroidota; class Bacteroidia; order Bacteroidales; family UBA932; genus Cryptobacteroides. The sequence continues at coordinate 11,602 of JAFZFH010000086.1, read as the reverse complement.
CGAGATGGAGAAACTCAACGCCAACGGTGTCCGCTTTATGGTGGTCGGAAATAGGAAACGTCTTGATGATGAGCTGAATAAGACCATAGATGAGTGTATGGCGATGACGGCTCACAATGATACATTGACATTGATCGTTTTCTTGAGCTATAGCGGTAAATGGGATATTCTCAATGCTGCGAAAAAGATGGCTCAGGAGATTGTTGCGCATCCGGAGAGGGCTGAAGAGATAATGTCCATGGGCGTAGATGGGTTCGATGTTTATCTTGCAACGGCGGGAATTCCTGACCCGGACCTTATAGTAAGGACATCCGGAGAATGCAGATTGAGCAACTATCTTTTGTGGCAAGGTGCGTATTCTGAATTGCTCTTCGTAGATACATTATGGCCGGATTTCCGTAAGGAGGAGTTCCGTGCAGCGCTGGAACACTATTCAAAACGCGACCGCCGTTATGGAAAAGTAAAATAAATGCTTATATTTGCAGTTTTGAAATTAAGAGCATACAGATGAGAATCAGTAAAATAGTCTTGACGTCGATTTTGTTGTTCGTGGCCTTTGGTGTATGGGGACAGCAGAATAGGGATGACGTAACGATAGATTACAATAAACCTAAGAAATATATAGTAGGAGGAGTAGGAGTTGAGGGTTACAATTATCTCAACCCGGACCAGATCATGCAGGTGTCCGGACTCCAGAAGGGTATGGCGGTGACAGTACCCAGCGATGAGATGACCTCTGTCATCAACAGGTTGTGGGCTCAAAGGTATTTTGAGGATGTTGCTGTCGTTATCGATTCTATTGTTCCGTCTGCAGATACTGCATATTTCAAGATACGTATCATTGAGCGTCCTCGAGTTTCGAGATGGACGTTCTCCGGTGTGAAAAGTGGTGAGGAGAAGGAACTTATGGAACGACTCAACCTCAAGCGAGGCGGTGAGTTCTCTGAGTATGTTGCCAAGACATCTTCCGACATCATCAAGAGATATTACAAGGAGAAGGGTTTCCATAATGTCAATGTTGACGTGAACACCAAGAGAGATTCTGTTGTGCGCAGTGCTATCAGAGTTCAGTTTGCTGTCGACAGAGGAGAGAAGGTCAAGATCAAGACAATTACTTTCAACGGTGAGAGTGATGTGAAGGAGGGCAAGCTCGTCAGATCGATGAAGAAGACAAGAGACTCAAGATGGACAAACTTCTTCAGCTCCAAGAAATTCAACGAAAGCGAATATAAGAACGACAAGAGATCTCTTATCAGTGCTTATAACGAGGCCGGTTATCGTGATGCAAGAATCGTCAAGGATACCATGTATTATGTGGAGCCGGGTCGCCTTCAGATTGACTTTGACATTGATCCTGGAAAGAAATACTATTTCAGAAACATTACCTGGACAGGTAATTCGGTCTATGCTTCTGAGAACCTTAATCAGGTGCTCAAGATCAAGAAAGGAGATGTGTATGATGTAGTGACGATGGAGAAGCGACTTTTCGGTGGTGGAAAGCAGAGTGAGTATGATATTACCAAGCTTTATCGTGACAACGGATATCTCTTCTTCAACGTACAGCCGGTTGAGATCAACATTGAGGGTGACTCAGTTGATGTCGAGATGCGTGTGGTCGAGGGTAAGCCTGCCACGTTGAACAATATCGTGATCAACGGAAATGACCTCACTAACGAAAGAGTGATCCGCCGTCAGATCTATACCCGTCCGGGATATCTCTTCAGCCAGACTGACTTTGAGGGCTCTATCCGAGAGATTGCATCAATGGGACAGTTTGATCCTGAGGCAATCATGAGCGAGGGAGGCTATTCTCTGCTTCCTAACCAGTTGAACAATACTGTCGACCTTGTCTACAATGTGACAGAAAAGCCTTCAAGCCAGTTGGAACTTTCCGGTGGTTGGGGCGGTAATACATTCGTTGCAACAGTCGGTGTAAGCTTCAACAACTTCTCGACACGTAGATTCTTTGACAGGACTGCATGGCGTCCGGTGCCGATTGGAGATGCACAGAACCTTTCATTGCGCTTCCAGACAAACGGTACATACTATACGAGCCTTTCTGCAAGTTTCTCTGAACCATGGCTTTTCGGAAAGAAGCCGACCTCATTGAGTCTGTCGCTGTATTATACCCGTCAGACAAATTCATACATCTACTATAATATCCTCAATAACGATGAGTATATGGAGGTTTATGGATTTGCAGCAGGTCTTGGAAAGCGTCTTAAGTGGCCGGACAGATATTTTGTACTTTACAACCAGTTGAGCTGGCAGACTTATAAACTGCAGAATTGGGCATATCAGTTCCTTTTCAATACGGGTATCTCTCATAACTTGAGCTATACTTTGAGCCTGTCACGTAACTCTACTGACCAGCAGATTTATCCTCGTCAGGGTTCCGATTTCAGCTTCTCGCTGCAGTTGACACCTCCTTATTCACTTCTGAGAAAGACTGATAAGGGCGTTTTGGATGAGGAAGGAAATCCGACCAAGGTTTCAAGCTGGAAGGATATTGACTACAGCCTCCAGACTTCTGAAGACAGATACAGATGGATCGAGTATCATAAGTGGAACTTCAAAGGTGCCATCTATACAAAGATCGTCGGTGATCTCGTGCTGATGGCCCGCGCACAGTTCGGATATCTCGGATATTATAACAGAAAATGGGGTTACTCTCCATTTGAAGGATTCCGCGTCGGTGGTGACGGTATGTCAGGATATGATACATATGGTTCTGAAATCATCTCGCTCCGAGGTTATGAGAACTACTCGCTCACTCCTACTAACATGTCATCATACAACTCGACAGGTCAGTATTATGCCGGTAACGTATATGATAAGTTCACAGTCGAGCTCCGTTATCCTGTGATTCTTCAGCCACAGTCTACAATCTTTGCATTGCTCTTCCTTGAGGGAGGTAACTGTTGGTCTGATATACGTGATTTCAATCCGTTCCAGATCAGAAGATCTGCGGGTGTGGGTGTGAGAATCTTCCTCCCTATGATCGGACTTCTTGGAGTTGACTGGGGATATGGATTTGATAACTATGACGGAAACGGTGGCAGCCAGTTCCACTTCGTGATCGGTCAGCAGTTCTAAACTGTCATCCTGAGCAACGCTAAGGATCTATAAACTGAATAAATTAAAAAATCAAGATAAACAATTATGAAAAGAATTCTTTTGATCGCAGTAGTGGCATTGATGTCAGTAGCTGCAAGTGCACAGAACCTTAAGTGGGCTTATGTGGATTTCAACGAGATCGTAATGCTTATGCCTGAGATGGATGAGGCTAGAGCAACTATGGAGGAGAACCAGAAGACAAATGAGGAGATCCTTATCTCTATGTATGAGGAGTATCAGACCAAGATGCAGCAGTATCAGCAGAAGGCTGAGTCTTGGACTCCTGCTATCCGTGAGAGCAAGGAGAAGGAAATCATGGAGATCCAGGCTCGTTTCGAGCAGACTCAGCAGAGCCTTCAGCAGGAGATTCAGGTGCTTCAGCAGAACCTTCAGGCTCCTATCTATGATAAGGCTCAGACTGTAGTCAATGATCTTGCAAAGGCTCAGGGTATCGCTTTCGTATTCGAGAAGTCTTCACTTCTTTATGTTGACCCAGCTCAGGGTGTTGACCTTACTCCAGAGGCTCGTAAGGCTCTTAATATTCCTGCAGACAGAACTCTCGAGACTCTTCAGATGGAGCTCCAGGCTAAGGCTCAGGCAGCAGCTGCAGCAGCACAGGGAATGTAATTTATCTCAAATCACAGATATGGACGGCCGGACTGATTTTCAGTTCGGCCGTTTGTGTTATAAAAAATGAATATTTTATTTAATGTATTGGAAAAATATATACATTTGTATGAGAATCTAATCTTTTGATTTAAAATTATAACAAAATTATGCAACATAAGGTTATAGATACTAAAGATGTTGTGATCAGATTTGCGGGAGATTCTGGAGATGGTATGCAGCTCACCGGGTCTCTTTTTGCGGATATGTCAGCAATCTTTGGTAATGAACTGTCTACGTTCCCGGATTATCCTGCTGAAATCAGGGCGCCACATGGTACTGTTTCGGGAGTTTCGGGTTTTCAGGTACATATCGGAAGTGAGCATATCACAACTCCGGGAGATTTCTGCGATCTTCTGGTTGCAATGAATCCCGCAGCGCTGAAGGCAAATGCAAAATGGCTGAAAAGAACAGCCATGGTTCTCATTGATTCTGATACATTCGATGAAAACGGACTCAAAAGAGCCGGTTTGAAGAGTGATCCTATTGCAGAGCTTTATATCGAAGACAGGACAATTATTCTGGCACCGATTACCAGCCTTACGGCTGAAAGTCTGAAAGACAGTGGCCTGGATAAGAAATCCATCGACAAGTGTAAGAACATGTTTACTCTTGGTATGGCTTGTTATATCTATAACCGCCCGATGGAATATATATTCCAGTACCTTGAGAATAAGTTCGGCAAGAAGAAGCCGGAGATGATTGCTCCAAACAAGAAGGTTCTCCAGGATGGCTTCAACTATGCAGCCAATATTCAGGCTATTCCTAATACATATAATATTGAACCTGCGCAACAGGAAAAGGGACTATATAGAAACATAACAGGTAACCAGGCTACAGCTTGGGGACTTCTTGCGGCCGCCGAAAAGGCGAATCTTCCTTTGTTCTGCGGTTCATATCCTATAACCCCGGCTACCGGTATTCTTGAAGAACTTGCTTTGCACAAGAGTCTCGGGGCCAAGACACTTCAGGCAGAGGATGAGATTGCAGGTATATGTACTGCAATCGGTGCTGCCTTTGCCGGAAATCTTGCAGTAACCACAACTTCAGGACCTGGTCTTTCACTTAAGTCTGAGGCTTTGGGTCTTGCGGTGATGACTGAGCTTCCTCTTGTGGTTGTGGATGTCCAGAGAGCAGGTCCTTCAACCGGTATACCTACAAAGACTGAACAGACTGATCTGAATCAGGCTCTTTATGGACGTAACGGTGAGTGTCCTATGGTCGTGATGGCAGCTCATTCGCCTGCACATTGCTTTGATGCAGCATTCAATGCAGCGAAGATCGCTCTCGAACATATGACGCCGGTACTCCTTCTTACTGAGGGATTTCTCGGTAACGGTTCCGAACCATGGAGAATTCCTTCAATGAAGGATTATCCTGTCATCAGACCTCCATTCGCGCAGCCGAATGTTCCATATAAGCCGTTCCAACGTGATCCGGAAACTTATGCGCGTAAATGGGCTGTGCCAGGAATGGCAGGATGCGAGCACCGTGTGGGTGGACTTGAGAAGACTCATGAAGGTGTACTTTCGTCTGATCCACAGAATCATGCCCTGATGGTTAATGAGCGCGACATGAAGGTGCAGAAGGTTGCAGATTATATTCCGGAGCTTAAGGTCAATGGCAAAGATTCAGGAAAGCTTCTCGTTGTGGGGTGGGGCGGAACATATGGCCATCTCCTTTCAGCTGTGCAGGAGGCACGCGAATCCGGAGTTGAAGTCAGCTTTGCGAACTTTGACTATATCATGCCTCTTCCTCGTAATACAGAGGAAGTGTTCTCAAGATTCGAGAAGATTCTGGTGTGTGAGTTGAATAGCGGACAGTTCGTGAATTATCTGCGTGGAAGACTTCCGCAGTTCAGCTATTCACAATATAATAAGGTGCAGGGTCAGCCGTTCCTTGTTCAGGAAATCGTTGCTGCCATCAATTCGTGTCATCCTGAAATGAAATAAATCTGAATATAATATGCCTAGATATACATTCAAGGAATTCAAAAGTGATCAGGAAGTAAGATGGTGTCCGGGATGTGGAGACCACGGAGTTCTCACAGCATTGCAGAGAGCACTTCCGGATGTTACTGAAGCTTTAGGCTACAGCAAGGAGAGATATGTGGTGGTTTCCGGTATAGGATGTTCCTCACGTCTTCCTTATTATATGAATACATATGGATTCCACAGTATCCATGGTCGTGCGACTGCCATTTCTACCGGAATCAAGGTCGCGAATCCGGACCTCGCCGTATGGCAGGCTTGTGGCGACGGTGATGCTCTGGCAATCGGTGGTAACCACTTCATCCATGCAATCCGTAGAAATGTCGATATAAATCTGATCCTTTTCAATAACCAGATCTATGGCCTTACAAAGGGACAGTATTCTCCTACATCCCGTTTCGGTGCAATTTCCAAGACATCTCCATACGGAACTGTCGAGCATCCGTTCAATCCGGGAAGCCTGGTGCTAGGAGCAAAGGGAACATTCTTTGCCCGCAGTCTTGATTCGGAACTTAAGCTTACGTCAGAAATCATGCTTTCTGCAGCCAAGCATAACGGATGTTCTGTGATGGAAATGCTTACAAACTGTGTCATCTTCAATGATGGTGCGCACAAGTTGATTTCTGATAGAGAACATCGCGCAGACAGGACAATCGTTCTTCGTCATGGCGAAAAGATGATCTTTGGAAAGGATAACAACAAGGGACTCGTGCTTGACGGAATGGGACTTCGAGTTGTCACAATCGGAGAAAATGGTGTAACAGAAGATGATCTCCTCGTACATGATGCACATTCGGAGAGTGTCGGCATACATATGATGCTTGCGGATATGAAGTATCCTGATTTTCCGGTCGCTCTCGGAGTCATTCGCGATGTCAGTGATGTGACATATGATGAAGGTGTGCGCAATCAGGTGGAAGAAGTTAAATCCAGATCAAAGATTCAGTGCGTTGACGACCTGCTTCGCAGCGGCTCAACTTGGGAAGTTAAATAACCATTAAACCAAACATAATGAACACACAGGACTTGATGGCCAGACTTCAGGCCAAGTACCCTTATGAGAAAGAATATCTTCAGGCGGTACACGAAGTATTGGAGTCAATTGAAGAAGTTTACAACCAGCATCCTGAATTTGAGGATGCTAAGATTGTCGAGCGTATTGTTGAACCTGAGCGTATCCTTACCTTCAAGGTAACTTGGGTTGATGACAATGGAGAAGTTCAGACTAATACAGGTTACCGTGTGCAGTTCAATTCTGCTATCGGTCCGTACAAGGGAGGTATCCGTTTCCATCCTTCAGTGAATCTTTCGATCCTGAAGTTCCTCGGTTTTGAGCAGACATTCAAGAATGCTCTTACAACTCTTCCTATGGGTGGAGGTAAAGGTGGATCGGATTTCAACCCTAGAGGAAAATCAGATGCTGAGATCATGCGTTTCTGCCAGGCGTTCATGCTTGAACTCTGGAAAGTGATCGGACCGGATCAGGATGTTCCTGCAGGAGATATCGGAGTGGGCGGTCGCGAAATCGGCTTCATGTACGGAATGTACAAGAAGCTCGCTCAGCAGTATAATACAGGTGTACTCACAGGAAAGGGTATGACTTGGGGTGGCTCGATCCTCCGTCCTGAGGCAACTGGTTTCGGCGCTGTTTATTTCGTTCAGCACATGCTTCAGATGGCCGGCAAGGACATTCAGGGCAAGACTGTCGCTCTCTCAGGTTTCGGTAATGTGGCATGGGGTGCAGCAACAAAGGCTACTGAGCTCGGTGCGAAGGTCATCGCAATCTCAGGCCCTGACGGTGCTATCTATGATCCGGAAGGAATGAATGCAGAGAAGATTGCATATATGCTTGAACTTCGTGCTTCAAACAACGACGTTGTCGCTCCATTTGCAGAAAAGTTCCCTTCAGCTACATTCTATCCTGGAAAGAAGGCATGGAGCATCAAGTGCGATATAGCTATGCCATGCGCATTCCAGAACGAGCTTACTGGTGCAGATGCAGAAGAGCTCCTCGCAAACGGAACATGGCTTGCTGCGGAGGTTTCAAACATGGGATGTACTCCTGAGGCCATCGCGGCGTTCCAGAAGGCGGGCATCATGTTCGCTCCTGGTAAGGCCGTGAATGCTGGTGGAGTCGCTACTTCGGGTCTCGAGATGACACAGAATGCAATGCATATCAGCTGGAGTCCTGCAGAGGTCGATGAGAAGCTTCATGCAATCATGTCGAATATCCATGAGGCATGTGTCAAGTACGGAACTCAACCTGACGGTTACATCAACTACGTGAGGGGTGCGAATATCGCAGGTTTCATGAAGGTTGCTCAGGCAATGCTCGAACAGGGTATCATATAAGAAGTCATCCCCGGCTAGTCCGGGGATCTCTTTTTTTAACATTTATTTAGTTGCTTTATTATAAATAAAGTATAACTTTGCGCCCGTTTTTCAAAAAGTATATATTCTAACTAAAAATTATAATGGGTACTAACAAATTTTCAGTAAAGTATTGTGTACTGCTTCCATTGGTGATGCTGATCACAATCTTCCTTCTTGCCGTACCTTCATCTTTCTTCGGCATTGAGGGACTTACAGTTCTCCAGCAGCGTACAATCGCGCTTTTCGTATTCGCTGCTCTCATGTGGATCTTCGAGATCATCCCAAGCTGGACAACATCAGTGATGGTTATTGTTCTGGCTCTTCTTATGCTCTCAAATAAGGGACTTGGATTCCTTATGGTTGACGCTGCAGGCGCTAAGCTTGAGGGTACTATGAACTACACTAAGATCATGTCTGCGTTCGCTGACCCTGTTGTAATGCTCTTCCTTGGAGGATTTACACTCGCTATCATGGCTCAGAAATATGGTCTGGATGTTACATTGGCAAGAGTTCTTTTGAAGCCTTTCGGTACAAACCCTAAGATGGTGCTCCTCGGCTTCCTCGTCGTAATCGCTGTGTTCTCAATGTTCATGAGCAACACTGCTACAGCAGCGATGATGCTCGCGTTCCTTGCACCTATCCTCGCTACATTCCCAGAGGGAGACAAGGGTAAGATCGGACTTGCACTCTCAATCCCAGTTGCTGCAAATGTCGGTGGTATCGGAACAACAATCGGTACTCCTCCTAACGGAACAGCAGTTTCAAACCTTGAGACTTATTTCGGTTCAAGCATCTCATTCGGTGAGTGGGCTATCCACATGATTCCATTCGTTTTCATCATGATTCTTGTAGCATGGGTTGTACTTCAGTTTATGTTCCCATTCTCTACAAAGAAGCTTGAGGTAAACATTCCTGCGAATGACAAGCCTACAACTTGGAGAACATACCTCGTATGGATCACTTTCGCAGTGACTATCCTTCTTTGGGCTACTGAGAGCCTTACAGGTATCAGCTCAAATGTTGTTGCTCTTATTCCTCTTGCAGTATTTGTCTGCACAGGTACATTTGACAAGGAGGACATCAAGCAGATTGACTGGAGCGTACTTTGGCTCGTTGCCGGAGGTTTCGCACTCGGTTATGCAATGCTCGATATCTCTAAGGGCGGTACAGGCCTTGGTGCTACACTCGTAAACGCTATCCCATTCGGTGAGATGTCTATCGTTGTTGTGTTCGTTGTTGCAGGTCTTGTTTGCTACTTGCTTTCTAACTTCATCAGCAACTCTGCTACTGCAGCTCTCCTTATTCCTATCCTTTGCGCAGTGTCTTCAGGACTTGCTGCAAACCCATCGTTTGCAAACTTCGGTGGCGAGAAGGCTATGATCTGCTTCGTGGCAACATGTGCTTCACTTGCGATGTTGATGCCTATCTCTACACCTCCTAACGCAATCGCATTCTCTACAGGTCTCATCAAGACTAAGGATATGCTCAAGGTAGGTATCGTGATCGGTGGTTTCGGTCTTGTGTTCGCTTTCTTCTGGCTTACCAAGATTTTCCCATTCGCGGCATAACATACTTATAAAATCTCTATATTTGCGGGCCGCTTTCGAGCGGTCCGCAATTTTTAGAGACATATTAATATATTGTATATACTATGAAACGTTTTTATCTTATCCTTTCTGTTCTTCTCGCATTCGGTGCAATGAACGTATCTGCAGCAGAGAAGGCAGAATCGAAAAACAACTTCAAACTTTACGGTTTCATCCGTAACTATTTCACTTATGACAGCCGTGAGAGTGTGTCTGGTACAGGAGACCTCTTCTATTATCTTCCTAAGGATATGAAGATGGTTGACGGTCTCGATATTCACGACCAGGCATCATTCACATATCTTTCATTGACTTCACGCCTCGGTGTGGATGTTTCAGGTTACTCTATCGGTAATGTACATTTTACTGCAAAGATCGAGGGTGACTTCTATTCAGGTCTTTCAAATTCATCAAACGCATCAGCAAGCGAGTACTTCCCTGGAAACACAAAGATTTCAGGAACTGCAACCGCGCGTCTCCGTCAGGCCTTCGTTACAGTGACTTGGAAGGAGCTTGGTGAGAACAAGGCAAATTCTGTTGCTCTCAAGATGGGTCAGGCTTGGCATCCGATGGCTGCCGATATGCCACATGTATTCAGCCTCGAGGCAGGTGCTCCGTTCGGACCGTTCTCAAGAACACCTCAGGTGACTATGGATGCAAACCTCGGAAAGAACTGGGTGCTTTCGGCTTCAGCTATATGGCAGATGCAATATCAGTCATCAGGTCCTATCGGTGCTTCTGCTACATATATGAAATATGGAATGACTCCTGAGATTTATGCTGGTGTCACTTATAAGTCTAATGGCTTCCTCATGAGAGCCGGTGCTGATCTTCTCAGCATCAAGCCAAGAGTTCTCGGCAAGCTCGACGGAAAGACTGTGAAGGTTTCTGATCGTAAGACTTCAGTCCTCGGATATGTTTATGCTCAGTATTCACACAAGGATTTTGCAGTTAAGGCAAAGACTACTTTCGGCGAAGGTGGTGAGCATATGAATCTCATGAGCGGTTATGCAAAGGTTGGCGAGAATTCAGACGGAAGCTGGGAGTACGCTTCGCTTCGTAACTCTTCATCATGGCTTTCGCTTTCTTACGGAAAGAAGTGGCAGGGTGTCCTCTTTCTCGGATATGTCAAGAATCTAGGACTTGCAGAGGCTGCATCTGGGGCAATCGCCAAGGGAGATGTATATTTCTGCGGTAACGGATTTTCAAATCTCAACCAGCTTTACAGAATCAATCCTCAGCTTATATATAATATAGGTAAGATGAATATCGGATTGGAGTATCAGTGGACAGCTGTTCAGTATGGTGACTATGAGGGGGGTAATCTGAATGCACATGCACTTGCTGAAAACAACCTCCATTGGGTAGGAAATAACAGAATCAATATGATGGTTAAATTCAACTTCTAATTTAACATTATTGTAACTGCATATTATCGTGGTGAGAATCAATTGGTTAGATTCTCACCACGATTGTTTTTATTCAAAAGCACCGAAAACTGCTTACAAAAAATTTGGAGGTAAAGAAAAAATGTCTACCTTTGCATTCCCAAAACGAAAGAGGGGTGCCTGAAAAGGTCCAGAAGTTCTTGAAGAGACTGACGCTGAAAAAATAATTTAAAAATTTTTGTAGAAAGATTTGGAAATTAAAAAATAAAGCGTACCTTTGCATCCCCGTTCGAAAAACGGGGCTCTCACGAAAGTGATGAGGTAATGACAAGTTCATTGAAAAGACTGTTTTTACTGTACAAGAAGCAAGTACCGAGAAAATACAATTTATCGAGAAGCGTTAATTTCTTATGAAATTATAAGTGTCAGGACAAGCTGAGAAATATAAAACTATTATACAATGAAGAGTTTGATCCTGGCT
>JAFZFH010000085.1 GCA_017555965.1 Bacteroidales bacterium | reverse complement strand
TACATCAGTTCACGACATCTTCAACCCGCTTACAGGTGAGCTTATCATCCCTGCAGGTGAGGAGATTACAGAGGATATCGCAAACCTCATCGAGTCACTTCCTATCGAGCAGGTCGAGATCCGTTCGGTTCTCACTTGTGAGTCTCGCAAGGGTGTTTGTGCTAAATGTTACGGACGTAACCTCGCGTCAGGCCGTATGGTCGAGAAGGGAGAGGTTGTCGGCGTAATCGCAGCACAGTCAATCGGTGAGCCAGGTACTCAGCTTACACTCCGTACATTCCACGTCGGAGGTACAGCATCAAGTACTGCAGCAGAGAATGCAATCACTTCCAAATATAACGGTAAACTCGAGTTCGAGGAACTCAGAACTATCGAAAGAGTTACTGAGGACGGTGTACAGAACGTTGTTGTCAGCCGTACAACTGAGGTTCGCATCGTAGACGAGAACACAGGTATCACATACTCACAGTATGACGTGCCTTACGGTTCTATCCTCTATAAGAATGACGGTGACGTAGTGACGAAGGGTGACCTTATCTGCGAATGGGACGCATATAACGCGATCACTATCATCGAAACTGCCGGTAAGGTACGCTTCGACAGCATGATCGACGGTGTTACATTCCGCGAGGAGATGGCTGATGAGTACTCACTCAACAGAGACAAGGTTATCATCGAGTCACGTGACAAGTCTAAGAACCCTACTATCGTCATCACAGACGAGTATGGTGAGAGCCTCAAGCATTACAACCTCCCTGTAGGTGCACACGTAATGGTAGAGGACGGACAGGAAGTGAAGGTCGGTGACATCATCATCAAGATCCCACGTGCGATCGGTAAGGCATCCGATATTACCGGAGGTCTCCCACGAGTTACAGAGCTCTTCGAGGCACGTAACCCTTCTAACCCTGCAGTTGTATCTGAGATCAACGGTGAGGTTATCATGGGTAAGATCAAGAGAGGTAACCGCGAGATCATCATCAAGAACAGATCAGGTCTTGAGAAGCATTATCTCGTTCCTCTTACCAAGCAGATCCTCGTTCAGGAGAATGACTATGTGAAGGCTGGTACAAGACTCTCTGACGGAGCAGTATCTCCTACAGACATTCTCGGCATCCTCGGTCCTATCAAGGTTCAGGAGTACATCGTGAACGAAATCCAGGAGGTTTACCGACTCCAGGGTGTGAAGATCAATGACAAGCACTTCGAGATCATTGTTCGTCAGATGATGAGAAAGGTACAGATCAACAATCCAGGTGATACAGAATTCCTCCCAGAGGAGCTTGTGGACAAGTGGTTGTTCATGGATACCAACAACTCAATCTACGGCAAGTTCATCGTACTTGAGAAGGGTGATTCAGAGACTTACTCAGAGGGTGACATCATCACTGCACGTGAGATGAGAAGCGAGAACGCTTCACTTGAGCGTCAGGGACTTCAGATGATGGTTCTCCGCGAGGCAAGACCTGCAACAGCAAGCCAGGTACTCCAGGGTATCACAAGAGCAGCATTGAAGACAAACAGCTTCATCTCTGCTGCATCATTCCAGGAGACTACCAAGGTGCTCAGCGAGGCTGCTATCCGTGGTCGAATCGACACTCTCGAAGGTCTTAAGGAGAACGTTATCTGCGGACATCCGATTCCAGCAGGTACAGGTCAGAAGGAGTTCCAGGAGATTCTTGTTGCTCCAGCAGTTGACCAGCATAAGAAC
>JAFZFH010000084.1 GCA_017555965.1 Bacteroidales bacterium | reverse complement strand
TTCGACATCCTCGCAACGCTTCTTGATCTCGGAGAGCCAGAAGAGTCCCTCGTTGCCGGTGTTGATGTCAGTATGGAAGTTCATATCGAGCAACACCACATCCGGACGGAAATCTGCAAGCCTACTAACGAGTTCCTTCGGAGAAGGGATCAGCTCTACCTGTGCGAAATGCATAGGAAGGAGCAGACCGAGGGCCGCCCTGATGCCGTTGTTGTCGTCAACAACCAATATTTTTGCTTTGCTTTTTGCCATATAATCCTCTAACGATGACAAATATAGGTAATTGTATCAGTACTTTTTACACAAATCAACCCCACTTTACAAAAGTGTAAAATTTCTTTACACTCGAAAATCTAACCTAAAAATGCAATTTTCGGCATATCAGCATATTAGCATTTTTGGCACGGGGCATGTTTACTCTTTTGACGAAAATATAACTATGCCCTATAATAAATGAGACCTAAAATCATACCTATAGTATTCGCTATGCTCCTGACATCGCTGACTGCACGTGCTCAGCAGGAGATGGGCCTGTCAGAGGTGATTCATACTGCCCGCAACCAATCGGTAGAGGCCTTGGAAGCCAGGCAGGCGTTCATCTCCACATATTGGGCATACCGCTCATATCAGGCAAGCAGACTTCCGTCCTTTTATATGTACGGAAACATCATGAACTTCGACCGTTCGCTGACCCTCCTTCAGAACCCCGATGACGGAACGCTCAACTATGTCAGCTCGAACAACCTTCAGAATGAAGTCGGTCTGCAGATCAAGCAGAACATCACATTCACAGGTGGAACTCTTTCAGTAGCATCAGATCTTTCGCGTATAGACCAGTTCGGAATGAACAAGAGCCTTACATGGTACTCCAGGCCTATTACAGTCTCATATTATCAGCCGCTTTTCACCTATAATCAGTTCAAGTGGGACAAGAAGATCGAGCCGAAGGAATATGAAAGAGGAAAGAGAAACTATCTGGAGAGAATGGAGGGAATCACAATCAATGCTGTTTACGCATATCACAACCTTCTTCTTGCAAAGATGAACAACGACATCAGCAGAAGCAACTTCGAGAACTCGGGCAACATGCTCAGGATCGCCAAGGAAAGGCATGCGCTGGGAAGCGTGACCAAGGCTGAATATCTCCAGCTTGAACTGCGAATGCTCAATGACAGTATATCCATCAACGAGACTGAGGTCGCGGTATGGGAGGCACAGATGACCCTTAACTCGATACTCGGCTATGATGAATCATTCGAGATCACTCCGACTTTGGAAGAGGAACTTCCGGATATTATGATGGATTACGACCTGGTTATGGCGAAGTCTCTTGAGAATTCCAGCTTCAGCCTGAACAATGAGCTCAGCCTGCTTAATGCAGAATCCAATGTGGCTTATGCAAAGGCATCGAGGGGATTCTCATTCTCGCTGAATGCCCGCTTCGGAATGTCTCAGACCGGTCCAGAATTCCCGCAGGCATACAAGGACCTGCTTGATCAGGAGGTGGTGGGCATCACATTCAGCATCCCACTCTTCGACTGGGGCCTCGGAAAGGGTAAGGTACAGAAAGCGAAGGCAGCGCAGGAAGTGGTCAAGGCTCAGGTCCAGCAATCGGAGAATGATTACAGAAGACAGATGTTCACAGCGGTGAGCCAGTTCAACAATCAGCGTCAGCAGTGCCAAGTGTCACGACGTGCGATGCTTATCGCTTCGGAGAGATACGACCTCACAATGCACCGTTTCAAGGAGGGCAATGCCAGCGTGACCGACCTGAATATGGCTCAGACGGAGAACGACAGCGCCCTGAGGCAGTACATCAATGACTTGAGCAACTTCTGGATATACTATTATACTCTTCGTCAGCATACCCTTTACGATTTCATCAAGGGTTGCGATCTGGAGATTGACATTTACGAAATGATACGCTAACCTTACACTGTCATTTCGAGCGAGCAAAGCGAGTTGAGAAATCTTGAATATAGAATCTAATGGACAGAATAATAGAAAAGAAAAAGGGCATCGCCCTTGTATTCAGCAGAAAGGCACTGCCGTACTGGTTCGGAGGATTTATGGCCATATTCATATTGTGGCTGATTCTGCGTGACGATGCCAGCACCCTTCGTGTCAATGGAGATACAATTACCGTCCGCGAAGTGAAGGCCGGTGAATTCAACGACTATATCCGCATCAGCGGCCAGGTTCATCCGATGACCACGATTCAGCTCAGCCCGCGTGAATCGGGCATCGTCGAGGAAATCGTCATCGAGGAAGGTACGAGCGTCAATGCTGGTGATGTCATCATCCGCTTGAGCAACGACGACCTCGACCTCGAGATCCTCAATTCGGAGGCGAACCTCGCAGAAAAGGAGAACGCTCTTCGCAATACGATGATCCAGATGGAGCAGGAGAAGATGCAGCTGAGCCTGAATATCCTTGAACTTCAGACGGAGGTGAAGCGCAAGGGACGTGCCCTGGGGTCTCAGAAAAGGCTGTTCGATGACGGGCTCATCGGCAAGGAGGAATATCTTCGCAGCGAGGAGGACTACACTCTTTTCTGCAAGAAGCTGGAAGTGACGCTTGCACGTGCCGAGCAGGACAGCATATACAGAGAGGTGCAGATCAAGCAGATGGAAGAGAGCCTTGAGAATATGCGCCTGAATATGCAGAGGATACGTCGCAGGAAGGACAATCTTGAGGTGAAGGCACCGATCGACGGAGTGCTCGGACTGATTGAAGTCGGTCTCGGAGAATCTGTAGGCAGCGGGAGAAAGATCGGACAGATCAATGCGGAAGGCAGTTATAAGATTGAGGCTCAGGTTGATGAACATTATATAGACAGAGTCTTCGCCGGCCTCACTGCCACATTCGAAAGACAGAACGAGACATATGACGCGGTCATCAGAAAGGTGTATCCCGAAGTACGCAGCGGCAAGTTCCAGGCTGACTTCAGATTC
>JAFZFH010000083.1 GCA_017555965.1 Bacteroidales bacterium | reverse complement strand
GGAAGTGAAGGGTATTTCAATAACCTGATCTATAAGCATACCAGACCCGACGATTACGCTTTTTCAAACTCAGATAAAATCATTCATGGTCAGCTGTTCCAATTGGCGGGGAAGGCTGAGTTAAAAACCATCCGCTTTCACAAAACTGGATTGCCCATTCTGAAGCATCTGAATCCCATTGGTTATCAACACTATCTTGATACTTATGACAATCATCACTTAAGAACCACTGAAGACCGAATCATTCGTAATCACCGAATCGCGGAAGCCGCTGTGATGTGCATGAATGCCGGAATAGAGGCTCGTTCCTACATTGCTCCAAAACTGACCAAACAGTATCATCAAGTGATTCCTTTTAATGATCCCGCTTTTTATATAAGTAAACATTTAAAGAAAACAGACCCTGACGGATTTAACAAAACGAAATATGCCCGGATCGTCGGTGCTCTGTTCTATCAGACTGGCTGTTATTCTGTGTATAATCTCCGGGATACAATGATGAAGTGGAAACCGGAAAGCGAACTTAAGGTCAAACTGGATATGACGGATATCTGTACGATGAATACGGAAAATCAAGAAGTTCAATCCACCATCTTCTTTTGCTCCAGCTACCAGACTGGTTTTCGAGTGCTGCAAGAGTGGAAGAGCAATTCAGATCTCCGGACTCTGTTTACGACCGTGTATAAGCATGTACATTTCATTCCAATCAATGAATTCGGTGTTCAGCTTCTGAAGATCCTGACAGTGCCACATTGGAATGAACGGTTGCTTCGTATGTTCTTCAGAAACGAAGATCGCTCATTCGGCATGGGTGATATGCCCTATGATGCTGAGATGAATGGCACATATATTTTGAGCTTTCTGGATTCTGATTTTGCAAGACTCTATTTGTTCCGGAATAACATAGGAAAGTTCCCGGACAGAAAGTGGCTTGTACTGTGCTTCCAACACCAAGCCATGTTCCTCAGAGAATACCTGGGAGCGGGTGTTCGCCTGAAGGTGATTCCAATGGAGAAGGTGATGGAAAACCTCAACATAAAGCGGAGGGAACTCATATGAACGAAAAATCTCGGAGAGTTGCAATCGTGATCGCCATCATACTGGGAACGGTTGCAGTTTTATATGCGGGTGGCCTTTTTGGTCAGCTCATGACAAACTATCAAATTTGGATGGATTCCGGTGGAATGTGGGGTGGTGCCCAGATTGCTTCCCCAGACTGGAATCCGATCGTTTGCTTACCGAAAGCATTTACCTGGAACGGCCTGAAGGGGATGGCAATTCTGCTTGCTGCGATCAGCGGACTCTTCCTGTATGTGAAATTCCATGATAAGTTCACTGGCACCAACTATGATGAACGTGGGTTCGTGGTTAGTAAGACGGGAACCTACGGAACTGCCAGTTGGATGAAAGAGAAGGAACTCAAAGAGGTGCTGGAACTCAGCACCGCAGACAAGGCAACCGGCATGATCCTGGGTGAACGGAAGGGACAACTGGTGTGTCTACCTGAAAGCACAAGACTCAATCGGCACTGCGCCATTTTCGGTGCCTCCGGTACTATGAAATCCAGAGCGGTAATCCGAAACTCGCTTTTCTCAATCATACGCAGAGGTGAATCGGCAATCATCTCAGACCCGAAATCTGAAATGTATAACGACATGTCAGAACTGTTTCGTAAAAATGGGTATGAGGTAAAGGTGTTCAATCTGGTAGACCCGGAACACAGTGACTCCTGGAACTGTATGGCAGATCTAGGCAGCGATACCATGATGGCCCAGGTGCTTGCCAATGTCATTATCGGTAATACCAGCGAAGGTAAAGGCGATAAGTTCTGGGACAACGGTGAACTGAACCTTCTGAAAGCATTGATCCTTCTGGTATCCACCAGTAAAGCCCGAACAGATGACCAGAAGAATCTGTCCGAGGTGTATTGGACCCTGATCAACCATAAGGAAAATGAACTGAAAGCGATGTTCGAAAGACTCGATCATGGTCATCCGGCTAAGGCACCGTTCAATCTGTTTGCGCAGTCCAGTGATACAGTCAGATCCGGTATTATACTGGGACTTGGTACCCGCCTTCAGGTGCTTCAGAATAAAGCGGTCACCAGAATCATTTCCGGGAACGATATCGATCTTACAGCTCCCGGCAAACGCAAATGCGCATACTTTATTATCCTCAGCGATCAGGAGGCATCCATGCAGTTCCTGTCATCGCTGTTTTTTTCATTCCTTTTCATCAAGCTCACACGCTTTGCTGATAATTCACCTGGCGGTCATTGTCCGGTGCCGGTGAACCTGGTGCTGGATGAATTTAATAACATCGGTCGTATCGGCGGTGCTTCCGACGGATCTGATTTTGCCAGATCCTTAAGTGTCATCCGATCCCGGGATATC
>JAFZFH010000014.1 GCA_017555965.1 Bacteroidales bacterium | reverse complement strand
GGTGTCTGCAGGTCTTGAGGCAAGATTCGAGCGCCAGAACGAGACTTTCGGTGCTGTCATCAGAAAAGTCTATCCTGAGGTCCGTGAGGGTAAGTTCAAGGCAGACTTCAGGTTCAACGGAGAGCAGCCTGCAAATATCCGTACAGGTCAGACTTACTACCTGAACCTTCAGCTCGGTCAGCCGGAGAGTGCGGTTCTCATCCCAAGAGGCACATTCTATCAGAAGACCGGAGGCAAGTGGATCTATGTGGTTTCTCCGGAGGGTGGCAAGGCAGTCAAGCGTGAAATCCGCATCGGACGACAGAATCCTCAGTTCTATGAAGTACTCGAAGGTCTCGAACCTGGAGAAAAAGTGATAACTTCGGGCTATGATAATTTTGGAGACAATGAGGTGTTGGTATTCTAATCCATTTTGATCTATGAAACTAAAGGAAACAATAATAAAGGCTTTGTCGCTCGGTACAGGAGTGGCGATAGGACTGATCCTGATAGCGAAGGTCTGCTATGAGATGAGCTATGATACCTGCTACAAGGATGCAGACCAGATTTATAAGATCCGTACCCTATACCATCAGCAGGGAGAGGAGCATACGTATGACAATGTGTCCGGAGCTGTGGCTCCAGGATTCAAGGAGCATGTTCCCGGAATTGAGACCGCAACCCGATGGACTTTCATCTTCAATAGCGACAAGTTCATCGACGAACAGAAGAATGTCATCACTGGAGAATGCATTGTTGCCGATACCTGCTTCTTTGACGTCTTCGATACAGAGATTTTGGCCGGTAATCCTAAGGAGGCATTCAGCCAGATTGCAGTTGCAATGGTGTCCGAGTCTTTTGCCGAGAAACTTGGCGGTATATCTGAGGCTGTCGGACAGATCATATACAATGAGGAGATGCCTAACTTCAAGCTTGAGATTGCTGGCGTTTATAAGGACTATCCTTTCCACAGCTCGGTCAAGAACGATGTTCTTGTCTCTATGGAGAGCCTTGTCAAATCATCTACAGAGAACTGGGTGGGAAATGACAGGTACAGAGGATTTGTAAGACTGGCAGAAGGCGTGGATCCGGAGATGCTTGCACCTGCCATCAGGCTTATGCAGGAGAATAATTATCCACCTGAGATTAAAGCTATGGCGGAAAGCTCAGGCATGGATATCCATTATTTCCTTTCTCCGCTTGTTGGAGCTCATACATCTTCTTCTGCAATGAGGAACATGATGGTCATTCTGACTATCGTAGCCGTACTTCTTATCATGATTTCTCTCCTGAACTACATCCTGATGTCGGTTTCGGAATTGGTGAAGAGATCGAAGGAGATGGGCGTCCGCAAATGCTATGGAGCTGCCAGCGGTAATATCTACGGAATCATGTTCAAGGAGGCTGCCCTTGATGTCGCAGCTGCATTGGTTGTTGTAGCAGTCATTGTACTTTCGCTTCAGACAGTCATCGAGGACATCGTAGGAGTTCCTGTGGATGCTCTTCTGGTAAAGGGAACATATGTTACAGCCGCTGGAGTCATGTTGGCAGTATTCTTCATTGCAGCCCTTGTGCCTGGTTATCTTTATTCTAAGATACCAGCAGGCGCAGCAATCAAGAACTATCGAGAGAACAAGAAGGTGTGGAAGTTAGGACTCCTGTTCATCCAGACCGGCATATGTGCACTTCTTCTTACCTTGGTGTGCGTCATCAGCGCACAGTACAACAAGGCAATCAATGACAAACCAGGATACGAGTATGAGGACCTGCTCTATGCAGTACTTACGGGTACAGACAAAGGCGTACATCAAGGTATCATCGATGATCTGAAGTTGACTCCTGGTGTGCTTGATGTACAGGTTTCATATAGCCTTCCGCTTGATTACAGTTCCGGCAATAATATCTATATCTACGATAACGGATATAAGGAGCTGTTCAATATTGCTGACCAGTATGAGGGTTCTTCCGGATTGTTTGAGATGCTGGAGATTCCTTTTGTGGAAGGCAGATATCCGCAGTCTCCATCAGAGGTCGCTGTCAGCGAAAGCTTCGTTAAAAAGATGATGGAGTTCCAGGATTGGAGTGACGGAGCTGTAGGAAAACAGATCTGCATCACTGAACACAGCCAGACATCCAATCAGACATTTACCGTGAGCGGTGTATATAGGGATTATAGAATCAATACGTTGACCAATCAGGATGCAAGGGCCAGCATCAAGTTCCTGGGTGAAGTAGGAAAAACCAATATGCCGTTTATGGCCATCAAAGTGTCAGAAGTCTCTAACGAGATGATGGCAAAGGTGGAAGAAATCATTCAGGGCAGAATCGAGAACAAGGACGTGGTCGTGAAGTCATACAAGGATTCTATGCGTGAGGCTTATGCAAGCGAGAGAAGGATGAAGAACACGGTAATTATCGGATGCGTAATCTCAATCATCATCGCCCTTTTCGGACTGATCGGCTATGTGAGAGATGAGTCTCAACGCAGAAGCAAGGAAATGGCAGTGCGTAAGATCAACGGTGCAACAGTGAGAGAACTCGTAGGAATCTATGTAACGGAGATCATGAAGCTCAGCATCCCTGCAATAGTCCTCGGCAACGTGGGAGCATACTTTGCCGCCTCGGCTTGGCTCAAGAACTTCTCAGAGAAGATTGCTCTTTCACCTTGGTACTTCATACTTGCGGACGCGGTGATCATCCTTCTGGTATCAGGCTGCGTGATTATGAACAGTCTCCGCATATCAAGAAGCAATCCGGTGGACTCACTCAAAAACGAATAGGGCTTTACAAAAGTGTAAAGATTATTTACAGTGCCGACCTCAAGGAAATTTCACATAACCCTGAATATCAATAACATAGATAATTTGGCACGGTAATGATTATAAAACAGGAGGTTCCCGATCAAGTCGGGAATGACAATTAGGAACAAATAATAAAAGAATAATACTATGATTACAGTAACTAACCTCAGCAAAGTATTCCGTACAGAGGAAATCGAGACAACAGCACTTAACGGTGTGTCATTTGAAATCAAGGACGGCGAATTCGTGGCCATCATGGGTCCTTCAGGATGCGGTAAGTCAACCCTCCTGAACATCCTCGGTCTTCTTGACAATCCTACAGACGGAAGCTATCAGCTCCTCGGTCAGGAAGTGGCGAAGCTCAAGGAGAAGGATCGTACAAAGTTCCGTAAGGGCAACATCGGTTTCGTGTTCCAAAGCTTTAACCTTATTGATGAACTTAATGTTTACGAGAACGTTGAACTTCCGCTAAAGTATCTTAACATCAGCTCATCAGAGCGTAAGGCTCGTGTGACAGAGATGCTCAAGAGAATGAACATCAGCCACCGTGCCCAGCACTTCCCGCAGCAGCTCTCAGGAGGACAGCAGCAGCGCGTTGCCATCGCCCGTGCAGTCGTGTCGAATCCTAAACTGATCCTCGCCGATGAGCCTACAGGTAACCTCGACTCGAAGAACGGCAAGGAGGTCATGGATCTCCTCACCGAGCTCAACAAGGAAGGAACTACCATCGTGATGGTGACCCACTCGCAGAAGGATGCATCT
>JAFZFH010000082.1 GCA_017555965.1 Bacteroidales bacterium | reverse complement strand
TGCAGTGCCTCTGTAGTCTGTGTAGGTTCCCTTGAGAAGCACATAGGTAGCCTTGCCCTGGCCCGGCTTTCCGCTCGTAAGACCTGCCAGCTTCGGCTTGTACTGCTGGATGAGGTCGTCGTAGAAGTATTTTACGCCGTTGAGCCTGCCTTTGTCGGTCTCATCATTGTAGCCCTTCACGTCTTCACCAGGGACCGAAGTCAGCCAGTCATCATCAGGATAGATCCCTCTGAGGTCACTGTTGTGCTCGTAGCGGCTCTCTGCGACATAGAATGTGAAAGTCAGCGGAGTGCCGTCGAGATTGACGGTACCGCTCTTGCTGCCTGTCTTTCCGGATGATGTGTAGGCATAGTCATCAGATGCTGTAGCTCCTTCCGGCTCAGCCAATGCGGTGACCTTTGAAGCATTATGTACGGAATATCCGGTCATGGCGAACTTCATTCCGCTGCCTGTGTTCTCGCTTCCGTTCTCGACTCCGATAGAGAAGTTGATCTTCGCGTAGAGGATCTGGAGATTGACAGTGACAGGTCCCTGCTGATCTCTGGACGGAGTCAGGTTCACTCCTTCAGCACGTCCCGTCATAGGAAGACCATCGGCGAAGCTTGCAAGATCGGTGATGACGGTCTTGGCTTCTGCGAAATGACATGAATAACCGTCCACATTAGCGAGGGTCAATGTGGACAGGTTCTCTCTGATGGATTTGCCGTCTGCGTCCTTGATGTCGTCAAGGCTTACATTGGCAAACATCACTATGGTAGCGGATGTCAGCCTTCCCTGGTTGGCAGGAGAGTTGAGCATCGACTTGTTGATTGTAACGGAAGTGCTTCCGGTCCGGAGATCCACGAATTTACCGTCATTGTCAAAGATCAGTGCGGAGAGAGTCTTGATGTCAGTTTCGCTGTTTCCATCGGCCTTTGTCACATACTGATTGGTGAAGCTCTTGACACGTGGTACCAGAGTCGTCAGATTCTCATCTGCCGGATACGGCACATCCAGCTCTTCTATACATGACATTGTCATGATGCAAGAGATCAACGACAGGAATATATATTTCAAATATCTCATCATCTTCAATCAATTAGTTGAATGTGTCATAAACATCTTCCATATCGACCCAGCCGTCCACAGTCACCTGTGCTTCGACAGTCGAATCCGTGAAGTTCAGATTTATCATGTGCTTCTTGCCTGCTGTCAATGCCGTAGTCACTTCCGGCAGGGTAATGGTGTCGGTGTAACCGGTATAGGTGTCGGTGTTCTCCCTCTTGTAGCCGACAACGACCTGAACGGACAGGCCGCTTGTCTGAGGGATGAATATCAGCTTGTCGGACATCTCCTTCTGTCCGGACTTTGCGACGGACTTGTCACCGTCAGCCAAGGTCAGGGAAAGATCGGCATCCATCGAAGTGCCGTCTGCCTCCACTGCTGAGCCGTCCAACGGGATGATTATTTCCTGGTAGCTGATGCCGGAAACCTTCAATGTGACTGAGTTCACTGTCACAATTCCCGAAGACGAATTCTTCACATTGACTCCAAGGCTTGAGAGGCGATGGGTGAAAGTGAATCCGACCTCGGCATTCGCAATGTTGTTGTCCGACGAGGAATTCCAATACAGGTCTTCTGCAGAAGCCGCTGTCATCACATCGACCATAGAGCCTTTAAGGTCGGCAGTGTTCATTGCGTATCTGATGGCAGGGACACCACCGGTATATTCTGTGCCATCAGTATTTACAAGACTGACGTTATCATTCAGCGGATAGTAGGCGAAGAAGGTGTATTTCCTTGTGTTTGACCAGCCCTGGAGTGGCGAATAATCACCATAACCGTTGTCATCGCAGTAAACTGTTTCTGCGCCCTCGAGAAGTTCTCCATCCTCATCATAGAATACGTTAAGAACGGCATCGGTCTTATATGAGTTCCATGTCGTGGAGTTTTCATACTTGAAGCCTACGACTCCGAACTGATCTATCGATGATGCAGATTCTACTAAGCCTGCTCTTGTCTCCACATTCTGGGAGAAGAAGATATATCTGTCGTATTGCTCCGCTCCGGGCGCAGGACTCGGCTTGTTACAACCGGTCACGAGCAGTGTGACTGCCATTGTGAAATATATGATTGCTTTCATGCCTCTGTCTCCTTAGATTATCTCTATGTCGTTGTTGTCATCGTCATCTCCGTCCGAAACCGCCTGACTGACCCAAGGGTCGACGGAGACCTTGAAAGAAATGTCAGCCTTAGGTCCGATCTTGATGGTCCAGCTGTAATGTCCGTTGTATTCGTAGTCGACCGGATTCTTTCCATTGGGGTTTGAAGCTGTCTTGAGGTCAAGATTGAGCTTGAAGTCGTCATATGTCACACCTCCGATCTTGAAATCCATATACATCTCAAAGTCTGAAATGTTCTGAGGAACGACATATATCGTGTTTTCCGTACCGCTCATGAGGATGGTTGTCTCCGAAGGCTGCGCGGCTGGGGATGATGTGACAGAAAGGGCACTCTGAGAGTCGAAGCCGATGGAATATGAAACATTGGTGTCGACCTCCTTCAGACGGATCTTCGAAACGGTTCCCCCTGTGACTACCTTGCCATCGCTGTCAGTAAAGACTACGCTTATGTCAATCTTAGAAAAGAGATGCCAGAAGGTGAGGCTCTGCTGTGGGTCATGGGTGGAGGCTGTCGGTCCTACTTCGTTTGCGGCAACGGAGGCCATGAGGTCGAAGTCGAAGTCGTCTGCGGCATATTTGTCGGCCAGGCTGTAG
>JAFZFH010000081.1 GCA_017555965.1 Bacteroidales bacterium | reverse complement strand
GAAATGTAAATAAGCTACCGCAGTTCTTACATTTATACCTCTGGTGACCGCATTGTTTTCCCCATTTAATAACATCCAGGAAGCCACAGTATGGACATCTTTCACGACGACTTTTTGCCATAAAAAATAACTTTGATGAAATCCGTTTCATCAAAGTTATTGTATCTTACTGTATTTTAGATTGTTACAGAGGTTTTACCAACTACTTTTGGCAATTATACCAAAATAAATATTATCTAAAATAAAAAAGGTTCATGTCAATGACATGAACCTTTTTCATTTATGTAGCATGTTGATTATGCCTTGCCGTTTGAACCGAGAACGTTCTCGATCTTGTGCATGAAGAGCTTCTTCATGTTCTCACGTGCAGGAGCAAGATACTTACGTGGGTCGAACTCAGCTGGGTTCTCAGCAAGAACCTTACGTACTGAAGCTGTCATAGCAAGACGTGAGTCAGAGTCGATGTTGATCTTGCAAACTGCAGACTCAGCAGCCTTACGGAGCCATGGCTCAGGAATACCGATAGCAGCCTTGAGGTTTCCGCCGTACTGGTTGATTGTAGCAACCTCGTCCTGTGGAACTGAAGATGAACCGTGGAGAACGATTGGGAATCCAGGAAGCTCCTTCTCTACGCCCTCGAGTACGTCGAAAGCAAGCATAGGAGGTACGAGGAGACCAGTCTCAGGATCAACTGTGCACTGCTCAGGAGTGAACTTGTAAGCACCGTGTGATGTTCCGATTGAGATAGCGAGTGAGTCGCAACCTGTCTTAGTAACGAAGTCAACAACCTCCTCAGGCTTAGTGTAAGTGTGGTGGTCTGAGCAAACCTCATCCTCAACACCTGCGAGTACTCCGAGCTCACCCTCTACAGTTACATCGTACTGGTGTGCGTACTCAACAACCTTCTTTGTAAGAGCTACGTTGTCATCGTAGTCGAGGTGTGAACCGTCGATCATTACTGATGAGAAGCCAGCGTCGATACAGCTCTTGCAAGTCTCGAATGAATCACCGTGGTCAAGGTGAAGAACGATCTGTGGGTTCTCCCAACCGAGCTCCTTAGCGTACTCTACAGCACCCTGAGCCATGTAACGGAGAAGTGTACCGTTAGCATAGTTACGAGCGCCCTTTGAAACCTGAAGGATAACCGGAGACTTAGTCTCTGCTGCTGCAGAAACGATAGCCTGAAGCTGCTCCATGTTGTTGAAGTTGAAAGCCGGGATGGCGTAGCCACCGTCGATAGCCTTAGCGAACATCTCTCTTGTGTTCACAAGACCAAGTTCTTTGTAAGATACCATAATTTATAAATTGTTTTAAAAATCGTTTTCGTTAACGCATTATCTCTGCAAAAATAATTATTTTTGTCAAATATTGAAAAAAGAATTATGAACAATAAGGTAATAATATTCTCAGCTCCTTCAGGAGCCGGCAAGAGCACTGTAGTAAACCACCTCCTGAAACTTCATCCGGAGCTTGAATTCTCCATCTCAGCGACTTCCAGAGCCCCTAGAGGCGAGGAAAAGCACGGAGTGGAATACTATTTCTTCACATCCGACGAGTTCCGTAACATGATCGCAGAAGATAAGTTCGTAGAGTACGAGGAAGTGTATTCAGGCTCATTCTACGGCACACTCCGCAGCGAAGTTGAAAGAATCTGGGCAAAGGGCCATGTGATCATCTTCGACATCGATGTCCAGGGAGGAGTAAACCTCAAGAGAATATTCGGAGAACAGGCTTTCTCGATATTCATCCAGGCACCTTCTGTTGAGATTCTCCGAGAAAGACTTGTAGGCAGAAACACAGACACACCTGAGGCGATCGAAAAGCGCGTTGCCAAAGCCGCATCAGAAATGGAATTCGCATCAGGCAAATTCGACTATACGCTCATCAACGACGACCTGCAGACAGCACTTGAAGAAGCAGAGCGAATCGTGGGAGATTTCCTATGCAGATAGCAGTATACAGCGGATCATTCAATCCGCTCCATATAGGCCACCTCGCAATCCTGAAATATCTGGTGAGCGAAGGTGGCTTTGATTGCGTCTACCTCATCGTATCCCCAAAGAATCCACTCAAAGACGGCATCAGCGCCGCAACCGGACAGGATCGTTATGAGGCAGCAATAAAGGCCGTAAACCGCCATTTCCAGGAAGGTAAGGAAGTCATGGTCGACGACATCGAACTGACCATGCCTGAACCTCACTATACGATACGCACATTGGATGCCCTCCGCGAAAGAGAGCCCGGCAACACATTCACCCTTGTCATGGGCGCCGACAACCTTGCCGGCATACGAAAATGGAAGGACTACAGACGCATCCTGAAAGAATATGGTGTTTCGGTCTATCCTCGCAGCGGACATGACCTTGACGAAGTCAGAACAGACCTTCTGAACGAAGACCCTTCGTACATCATCGGCCTCATGAATGCAGAAATGGTCGACATTTCGTCGACCATCATCCGCAATGCCATCTCTCTGGGACAGGACGCGTCCCGATGGCTTATGTAATCACTTATTTCTTTACGATTTCTGCTGCTCGTTCAAGAGCCGGCACAATATGAGGGAAGATGTTTTCTTTTCCGATCTTCTGGTCGAGACCGAACTTCTCAAGTGAGGCCTGAACCTTCTCTGTAACTCCTGAAAGGATCATTGTCACACCTCTCTTGCTTGTACGCTCATAGAGGCTTCTGAGGTTATTGATACCTGTAGAGTCAATGAAAGGAACTTTTCTCATTCTGATGATTCGAACCTTTGCATTCTTCTGCTTCATCTTCTCAAGCTCCTCAAATCTGCTGGCAAGACCGAAGAAGAAAGGACCGTCGATCTCGTAAACCTCCACTCCATCAGGAATATTGAGGCGGTCAGTATTTTCCATAGCAGCCTTCTCCGAATCCTCAGTAGCCGCAATGCTCTGATCCTGGAGTACATTGATCTGAGAAGTCTGCATGACACGACGTA
Organism: Bacteroidales bacterium; assembly: GCA_017555965.1. Lineage (GTDB taxonomy): Bacteria > Bacteroidota > Bacteroidia > Bacteroidales > UBA932 > Cryptobacteroides. The sequence goes on along the minus strand of JAFZFH010000081.1, from coordinate 32,936 downwards.
CGAAAAGTACGATTGCAAGAAGCACTCCGACCTCGATTGCCACTGTAAGGTCAACAATCACTGTAAGGAAGAATGTAATGAGAAGAACGGCAACATCCGACTTGTCTCCGCGAAGGAGATACTTGAATGTCTTCCACTCACTCATGTTGTATGCTACCTGCACAAGGATTGCTGCAAGGCAAGAAAGCGGAATATACACCGCATACGGCATGAGGAAAAGATATATAAGGAGAAGAACCACTGCATGGACGAGTCCGGTTACAGGAGATTTTCCACCATTATTGATACTTGCCATTGTTCTTGCAAGAGCACCTGTTGCAGGGATACCTCCAAAAAGAGGAGTTACGATATTTGCAATTCCCTGGCCGATGAGCTCTGTATTCGCATGATGCTGCTTTCCTGTCGCACCGTCTGCAACCATTGCAGCAAGAAGTGACTCGATCGCACAGAGGATGGCTATTGTGAATGCAGGAGATACAAGACCCTTGATTGTCTCGAAATCAAACTGAGGCGCAACAGGCTTCGGCATAGGAAGTCCATCTGCAAGCTCAGGGAACTTCGATCCGATAGTTGCAAGCTCGATACCTGCAAACTTGCTCAGAAGTACAGATGCGACTGTACCGATGATAAGGGCAATAAGGGATCCTGGTACCTTCTTGGTCACCTTGCTCCAGCTGAAGCAGATGACAAGACAAATCATACTCATCGCGAACTCAATCCAGTTGATGTTTCCGATATTCTGGAAATAACATCCCCACTGCGGAATGAATCCGGCAGGCACCTGAAGGTCGAGAGGAAGTCCGAAGAAATCCTTCATCTGAGTAGAGAAGATTGTCAGAGCGATACCGCTTGTGAAACCGACTACGATAGGATATGGTATATATTTGAATATCACACCCATCTTGCACACACCCATAGCAACGAGGAAGACTCCTGCCATGATTGTTGCGATGATGAGGCCCTGCATGCCATACTGGCCTACGATACCTGCAACGATGACGATGAATGCTCCGGTCGGACCACCGATAAGGAAGTTGGAACCACCGAAGAATGAGATAAGGAATCCCGCTACAATCGCTGTAATGAGACCCTGCTGAGGAGTCACACCACTGGCGATACCGAATGCGATAGCCAATGGGAGTGCAATGATACCGACGATGAGGCCGGCAATAAGATCAGATGTAAGTTTCTTGCTGTCATACTGTCCCTTTGAAAATAAGGTAAACAGTTTTGGCTGAAACACTTCTTTAAGGTTAAATTTCATAATCGTTAACTACACTACTTTTTTTCAAAAAACGAGAAATGCACATTCCCGTACTTCTTTTCCTTTACAAAGAAAGGATGCGATTCAAAATTGAATTCATCCGGATGTTCCAAAATGAAATATGCGCCAGGATGAAGAATATCCTTTGCAAAGACCTTATCAGGAATCTCCGCAAGACCATCCAATGCATATGGAGGATCGGCAAAGATCAGGTCGAACTTTTCACGGCAGATTTCCAGGAATTCAAAGACGTTATGTCTCACTACCGTAAGATTGTCCATACCATATTTAGCTGCCTGTGACTTGATGAAGTTTGCATGAAGAGGGAGCATCTCCACACAATAGATTCTTGAAGCTCCTCTTGAAGCAAACTCATAAGAGATTGCACCTGTTCCACCAAAAAGATCAAGGACCTGAAGGCCCTCCATCTCATACTCATTATTAAGAATATTGAAAAGGCCTTCCTTAGCGAAATCTGTAGTAGGCCTTGCCTTGTATCCTTGAGGGGGCATGATAGTCTTTCCCCTCAATTTACCACCTATTATCCTCATAGATCAAACCTGCTCGACGTTCTTGAAATAATGATAGAGAGACATCTCCTCTTCTTCTGACAATGGAGTACGGAAACATATGGTAGAAACTTCAGGATTAAGCTGGAGATTCTTCATTGCCAGGAACATGAAGTACTGTGCTGTCGTAAAGTCAGGGGCCTGGAAAGAATTGCACAAAAGGAGACTTTTTCCCTGAGCTATGACAAGATACAGCACGCCATCGACATATGAAGCCAGAATCTTGTTGTAGTCAGGTAGTCCGAGAACAGACCTCAACATGTAATACATCTCAGGAAGAGGACTTGTCTTGTTGCCCTGCTTATCCAAAACAGTCTCGGAAACCGCTCTGGACAATGTCTCACCTATAGTATTGGAATAGATCAGAACTGCGGCAAATTCGGGAATTGGAACAGACTTGACAGCATCAGCTTCATCCAGATCGGCGACAGGAGTCAGCATGTTTCTGCTCGCGAGGCTGTCATGGAACTGCTCAGGAACAAGAGTGACCTTTGGCGTAAACACCGAAAGTTCCACTTCATCATATCTCTTCAGAAACTCCGGAGTAGTAAAGATACGCTCCGCAGACATCCATCCTGAGGCCTTGATTTCGTCGGCTGTATGTATCTTAAAAGAATATCCACTCAAGCCGACTTGAATGGATATCCTATCTATAGTATTCTGCGACATAGCATTATAATTTAAAGCCAGCGCACAGCGGGAGAGACTACTCCCAGTTACCTGCGTTGTTGTTAGGTGCGTCGATGCTACCTACCATAAGTCCTTTATACTGACCCTTATCCTCACGCTCAGCGTCAAGGTTAACTCTAAGCTGGTTGTCAAGACCCTTAAGAAGGCTCTTGTACGGCATCTTAGCCTCAAAGAGAGGAACGTTTACACCTGATACCTTCTTGATAGTAGACTCCATGATAACAGGCTCTCCACCGCTGAATGGGATGTACTTGAGAGAGTCAACAACGAAACCTGGGCGATGGCTGAAGAGAGTATCCTTTACAGCAACTTCACTAGTCACCTGGAATACGAGGTTCTGCTCACCTGCTAGGTAAAGCTCATGAAGCTTCTCATTAAGCTTGTCACCCTTAAGGTTACGGAACTGCTTCTTGATCTTTTCAGTGTTTGCCATTGCCAAAGAGTCATCCTTTGAACCCACCTGAAGAGCGATCTTCATCTTACCCTCGTTAAAGAAGAGGACGAGAGAGTCCATAGTTGAAGCATAACGTGCATTTACATTCTTGTATGCTACCTGAAGATCACGGATATCCTTCAGACGCTGAACGGCAATCTCAGAACGATAGTCCTTGTGCTTGTTGAACTCTACAGGTTCCATAATGCTCTTTACGAGAGAATAAGTCAATCCTACGATGCATGCAGGGAGGATTAAATAGGTAAATACCTTTCTTACAATTGAACTCATTATTGTTAGTGTTTTTATTTTTCTGTTTCTAAATTCCGGACAAAGTTATGAAATTGATTTATGAAATGCAATATAATTTGTAATTTTGCCACATCAAAAAAACGACAGAATCAATGAAAGACATCAATTCAGGCAATATACACATGCTGGAAAGCATGATTCTAAACGCGGAAAACATCTGCATTGTGACCCATATGAAGCCTGACGGCGACGCAATGGGAAGCTCGACAGCACTGTATCACTACCTGATGAAACTGGGAAAAACATCGAAGATCGTCATCAACGACCCATACCCGTCATACCTGTCTTTTCTTATTTCTGAAGATTTGGGCAGAAACATCATCACTTACGAAAGCCAGCCATCGCACGCTACTGATGCGATCTCAGGCAGCGACCTCATCATCTGCTTGGATTTCAATGCATTCCACAGAACAGACAGGCTGGAGGAAGCCCTATATCAATCTACAGGCAGAAAGATCCTCATCGATCACCATCTGAATCCGGCGCGCGAACTTTTCGACCTTTCATTTTCAGAGATTGAGGTATCATCAGCATCAGAACTCCTGTATCACATCCTCATGGAAACTTCAGTCATCAATAAGGACACAGCAAGACTCGGAAACGAATGTGCCCAGGCCCTGATGACCGGAATGACCACCGACACCAACAATTTTGCAAATTCAGTATTCCCATCTACCCTCCACATGGCCTCAGACCTGCTGGCAGCAGGAACAGACAGAGATTACATATTGAACAGGATCTATAATCAATATGGAGAAAACCGCCTGAGACTGATGGGCCACATGATGAAGGACCTAATGAAGATAACATCTGACGGCGTGGCATACATCATGCTTGACAAACAGACTCAGGAAGCATACAGCACAGCAGAAGGAGACACAGAAGGTTTCGTCAACATGCCTCTGTCCATAGCCGAAGTCCGGATGAGCATACTCGCAAAGGAAGACACAGACAGGATAAGGATATCCATCCGCTCGAAACGAGGAACGTCAGCCAACATGTGCGCAAGAAGATTCTTCAATGGCGGAGGACATGAAAATGCTGCGGGAGGCCGTCTGCTTATTCCGGATAACGTCAATGGCATTGACGAAGTCGGAGATTACATAGAGAGAACAACACATATTTTTCTGAATGATGAAGACAATAAATAAGGTATTGACAGCTATATTGCTTGCCGCAGCCCTCACATCCTGCATGGGAACGAAGCTCGAGGAGACATACAACAAGCAGGAAGCTAAGATCGACAGCTACATATCCGGAAAAGGAGACGGATACATATCAGTCCGCAACGGTGGTGCAAACAGATTGATCACAAAGGAAGGTGAAGGAGAAGAGCTCCAGAGAAACGGATTCGTCTCTTTCTATTATGCCGGCTACACCTTCAACGGCAGCTTCAGCTCATCTAACCTTTTTGTGACAAACCACCAGGAAACAGCCGAGCAGGCAAAGTGGAATCTCACCGATGCAGGTTATCAGATCTATGAGATCAATCTTGGAGACGCAAGACTCACACAGGGGCTCAAGGACGGACTGCTTGGAGTCAAGGCTGGAGAGGAATGTGAAATACTGTTTTCCGGAAAATACGGTTTCGGAAATGAAGTTTTTGGCATGATTCCTGCTAATTCCGCACAGCTTTGGAAGATTTGGGTCGTCGGAGTCGCAAATGATTGACGACATACCACATTTTTTACTATCTTTGTCGGTTCATAAGTAAGAAAACAACACCTAATGAAGAAGATTATAGTATCATTCCTATTCGTTGCAGCTGCGATTGCCTTTGCAGGATGCGCAAGACAGGCGGCAGTTGGAGCCAACGATGCAAACAAGAGATATTTCGACGCATGGATGATGTTGAATCATCCGAAAGCGACAGCTACAGACCTCGGTGTATACATACTCGAAAACAATCCGGCAGACGGAAATGGAGCCATAGTGGAAAAAGACGGATACGCGCTGCTCGAATACACTATAACAGACCTTGAGGGCAACATAGTCGGATATACGACAGAAGAAGCGGCCAAGCAGCTTGGAACATATGACAAGACTGCGTATTACGGAGGAAAATTCGTGACCACAGCAGACGGTACCCTTTATGCCGGACTTCAGAATGTCCTCGTAGGAATGAAGGTCGGAGACAGCAGAAAGGTAGCCATCCCTTCATGGCTCATGTCTTATTCGACATACGAAACTGAGAAAAAGTATCTTGAGGAATCCTCATCGGCAGAAAGCAGCATCTATGAATTCACCGTCAAGGATTTTGCAGAAGACATCTTCGACTGGCAGGTCGATAAGATCGGCGAATATTTCGAGGCCCATCCGACAGAGTTCGCAGGAATGACTGTAGCAGACTCCCTGAAAAACTTCAAAGGATTCTATTACAAGACCATTGTCCCTGCACCAGATACAGATACGACTGCATTCAAGACAGACACAACAATCTACATCAACTATACCGGCAGACTTATCGACGGTACTGTATTCGACACAACAGACGAGAGGCTTGCAAAGGACAGCGGCATATGGTCATCAACAAGAACATATGCACCAGTGTCCATCAAGTGGGGAGAAAGCTACTCCGACATCACAATGAGCTCATCTACCGTAATCACAGGATTCGCACTCACTCTATGGCAGATGAGGGCATTTGAAAGCGGAATCGGCGTATTCACCTCAAACTACGGATATGGTTATTCCGGAAGTGGAGAAAGCATACCGGGATACTCCCCATTGGTATTTGAAATCGAAATTGTCAAGAAGCCGGAGGAGTAGAAATGGCCGGACAGACTAACGCAATCCCTATTGAACTCGGAACGGAAAAGATAGGCAAGCTGCTGAAACAGTATGCATTGCCGGCAATCATAGCACAGACAGCGTCGTCGCTGTACAATATGGTGGACAGCATCTTCATTGGTCAAGGTGTGGGTCCACTTGCTATTTCCGGACTCGCCGTCACATTCCCGCTCATGAACCTTTCCACTGCATTCGGCACACTCGTCGGAGCAGGAGCGGCAACAATGCTCTCAGTCCTCCTCGGACAGAAGAACTACAAGGCTGCAAATAAGGTCCTGGGTAATGTCGTGACCCTCAACACCATCATCGGACTCGTCTTCATGGCGATTTCGCTGATATTCATCGATCCGATACTTTATTTCTTTGGAGCAAGCGAAAACACGCTTCCATTCGCAAAGGAATACATAACCATCATACTTATCGGTAATGTCGTAACCCATCTCTATTTCGGTCTGAATGCAGCAATGCGCTCATCCGGAAATCCGAAAAAGGCGATGGCACTTACCATATTCACTGTCGTATTCAACACCATACTCGACCCTGTCTTCATCTTTGTCCTTGACATGGGCATCGCCGGCGCAGCATGGGCAACAGTGATATCGCAGACTGTGGCAATGATTGTCGTAATGAAACATTTCTGTGACAGGACACGTCCATTCCATTTCGAAAAAGGTATCTTCAGAATCGACACCAGGGTTGCAAAGGACTCTCTGTCGATCGGAATGGGACCGTTCCTAATGAATGCAGCAGCGTGTCTCGTGACGCTCTTCATCAACCAGCAGCTCAGAAGATACAGTGGAGACCTCGGCATCGGAGCATACGGCATCTGCAACAGATTCATCTTCATGTTCATCATGATATGCATGGGTCTGAACCAGGGTATGCAGCCTATCGCAGGATACAATTACGGTGCACGCCAGTACTCAAGAGTCAAGGAAGTATTCTGGAAGACAGCAAAGTTAGGTATGGTCATGACTACGATATGCTTCATCTTCGGCATGTTCTTCCCAGGCACAGCTGTCGGCATCTTCACACACGACGAGCAGCTGACAGTACTTGCATCTCGAGCATTGCGCATCACTACCATAGCATTCCCTATTGTAGGCTTCCAGATGATCGCGACAAACTTCTTCCAGAGCCTCGGCATGGTAAGAAAATCCATAATCCTTTCATTGTCAAGACAGATTCTGTTCCTGCTCCCTCTGCTTTATGTACTCCCGCTCTGGATGGAGTCTGACGGAGTGTGGGCCAGTTTCCCGATAGCAGACACAGTATCTACAGTACTTACTGTCATCCTGCTAGGAAAACTGTTCAAGAAATTCAGTATGCTTAAGGATGGAGATGATCCGTCTATTTTAGGAAGCAATCTATAGGAGGACATCATATGGAAAAGAAAATCATCATCAATATCGGAAGACAGTTCGGAGGTGGCGGACTTGCCGTAGCGAGTGAACTTGGAAAGAAGCTTGGTGTTCCTGTATATGACAGAGAACTTATCCATAAGGCGGCTCAGGACAGCGGATTCAGTGCTGAACTCTTTGAGCAGAGCGATGAGAAACGCAGGATATTTTCCCTTTCATCGATATTTACAAGCATCTATACCTCTCCGACAGAAAACTACATGAGCGACAACGGACTCTTCGAGATTCAATGCTCTACGATCCAGAAGATAGCTCAGCAGGGATCTGCAATAATTGTGGGCAGATGTTCCGATTATGTCCTCAGAGAATCAGACTGCAGACTGAATGTATTCCTGACCTCCCCTCTTTCAGTCAGGGTAGACCGTATTTGCGAACGTCACGGACTGAGCAGAGAAAAGGCAGAAGCCCTCATCATCCAGAAAGACAAGGCCAGAGAAGAATACTATAACTATTTCACATTCGGCAACTGGGGTGTAGCATCCACATATGACCTCTGCATTGACTCCAGCATCCTAGGAATAGAAGGTACAGCAGACATGATCATTGATTTTGCCAAAAGATCCGGACTCCTCTAAACTCTATGAAAAGAAAAACTCCCATTATAATAACCTTAGTTGCCATAGCGGCCATAATAACGGCGACTGCAACGATCGTGATTAAGACTCCCCTTCAGCACCCTGCCCCTCTTGCACCAGCAAGAGTGATGCTCAACGAAGTACTCACCAATGATTCATCAGATTTCGCTGAACTGAAAGGTCTGGACAAGAAGGTAGAAGCCTATATGAAGAGATGGGAGTTCAAAGGTGCATCATTGGCCATCACCCGCAACGACTCCCTGCTGTATGCGAAGGGATACGGTTGGGCGGACGAAGAGATGAACGTGGAGATGCAGCCTTCTCACATCATGAGAATGGCTTCGGTTTCAAAGCTCATTACTGCGGTGGGTATAATGGTACTACAGGACAGGGATTCCTTAAGCATTAAGGATACAGTCTTCGGTCCGTCCGGAATTCTTAATGATTCTCTTTTCAATGCTGCAATCAAAGACAAGAACTACCACAAGATCACTGTCGAACATCTTCTCAGACATCAGGGAGGGTTCCATCGTGACCCATTGTTCTCATCGATAGATGTAAGACGCCAGATGCAGCTGGACCATCCGCCTGTAAAGGAAGACTTCTACAAGCTCATCCTGAAGCATCGTCTGAGCTTCATGCCCGGTTCATGGCAGAAGTATTCTAATTTCGGATATCTGCTTCTTTCTGAGATCATTGAGAAAGTATCGGGAATGCCGTATGAGGAGTTCATGAGAAAGGAAGTGCTTGGTCCTGCAGGCTGCTACGACATGCATATCGGAGGAAACTACTATGAAGACAAGCGCGACAACGAGGTTCGTTATTATACCCATAGCGGAGACGGCAAATACATAGAAGATTATTCCGGCAACGGCAAAATGGTCGAAAGAAGCTATGGCGGCAACAACATCCCTCTCCTCTCCGGAGCCGGAGCATGGTGTGCATCACCTGCTGAAATTGCCCGTCTGGTGGCATCGATCGACGGACGTCCTGAAGTACCGGACATCATCTCACAGGAAGCATTCGAACAGATGACCGAATACTTCGACAAGGACACATATTCGTTAGGATGGAATGATACAGATCCTGCAAAAGGATGGAAGCGCACAGGTACACTCTCAGGTACTTGCGCTCTTGTAAAGCAGTATCCTGACGGAGAGTGCTGGATCATGATTACAAACACCAGCACATATAGAGGTCCGAGCCAGGCCAATTACACAGAAGCGCTTTTCAAGCAGTGCCGCGAACTATACAGCGACAAGCTCCCAAAGCGCAACCTGTTTGTAAAAGGAGAATAATCCTGACTAAAAATGGTCAGGATGGTAGTAGCGGATTTCAAATTCGCCTGCCAGAATACCGTAGCCGTTCTCAGCAAGTGACTCCAGTTCATTCTCACCAGGATATACCACAACAGGAGCAATAAACTCCACGCGCTCTGCAATATCCTTGGTAATACGCTCGCTGTAAGCGATTCCACCTGTCAATACGATGGCATCGACCTTTCCGCATACCACTGATGCGAGACCTGCAATATATTTTGCAAACGAGATGCAGTAACCCTTGAGGAATGTATCAACCTCCTTATCTCCTGCATCTGCTCTTGCAGCGAGTTCACGGAAATCATTGGTTCCGAAGTATGCGACAGCACCACCTCTTCCAACCAGACGTTTCTTTATCTGCGCCTCCGTCCACTGTCCGCTGAAACATTTCTCCACAAGCGGGAATCCGGGAACATTACCTGCGCGTTCAGGACTGATAGGGCCATCTCCTCCAAGTGCATCGTTTGTATCGATTACAAGTCCATGACGATGGAGTGAAACCGAACTACCGCCGCCCATATGCGCAACAATGACTGTGACATCCTTATTTGTCTTACCGACACTTCTTGCATAGCGGCGTACCATCGCACGCGAATTAAGTGCATGGAAAAGCGTTCTGCGAGGGAATTCAGGCAGGCCTCCGACCTTTACCTCAGGAAGCATTTCATCTGCCATAGGCGGATCGGCAATGAAAGCACGGCACTTTACATCATTACCCTGTGCTGCACGGGCTTCATTGACCATAGCGGCAATATCGTCAGCGAGAAGAGCACTGAGATTGCAGGCATGAACTCCTTCCTTTCCGGCAATCAGAGCGTCGCGCATCTCCTGATTTACCTCATAGACACCGGTACGTATCGGAGTAATGAGGCCTCCTCTGGCCATAGCTACGTCGATAGACTCCAGGGCGATTCCCTTTTCAGAAAGAAAATCCGTGATGGCATCACGGCGCATAGGCGTCTGATCCATCACGGAGTCGTATCTTGCTATCTCTTCGGCTGTGTGTGTAAGATTGGTCTCAAAGAGCTTTTCTCCTGAGTCATAAAATCCGATTTTGCTCGATGTCGAGCCTGTATTGATTACAAGTATTCTACCGTTCATATTGAAGTCATTACACCGACATTGCAGCAATGGCGATGGAATTAAGTTTAGTATCTATGCTGTCTGCGCGGCTTGAAAGCACGCAAGGAACCTTTGCACCTACGAGCATACCTGCCTGACGCACTCCCTGCACGAGCTTGGAGTTTGCCTTATAGAAGACATTACCCGACTCTATGTTAGGGAAAAGAAGACAGTCCGCATCTCCGGCAACAGGGCTGACAAGTCCCTTGATGTTTACTGACTCCATATCGATCGCAACATCTAGAGCCAAAGGTCCGTCTGCAACACATCCCTTTATCTGTCCGCGATCAGCCATCTTGGCAAGCATTGCGGCCTCAATAGTGGCAGGCTGGCTTGTCAGAACCTGCTCTGTTGCGGCAAGGATGGCCACCTTAGGAGTCTCCACTCCCACAGCTTTTGCCGTCTTTACAAGACACTCCATGATGATCTGCTTCTGCTTGATGTCCGGAGCCGGAATGACAGCTACGTCACCGACAAAAAGCAGCTTGTGATATGAAGGAATCTCGAGAGCCGTACAATGAGTGAGAGTACCTTTAGGAGGAAGAAGTCCTGTCTCCTTGTTAAGGATGGCACGAAGGAACTTATCTGTCGAGCAGAGTCCCTTCATGAGGAAATCACCTTCTCCTTCGCGAACCATCTGTACAGCCTGAGCTACAGAAGAAAGTTCGGCAGGATTGTGAATGACAGTAAAGATAGCAGGATCTACATTTTCTTCCTTGCACGCCTGAGCGACAAGGTTCTCGTCTCCGACGATGGTCACATCGACAAGACCGAACTCTACCGCCTTAGATGCAGCTGCTATGGTATGGCTGTCAACACCCCAGGCAGCAACCATTCTCTTTCTGGTTCCTCTGCTACGGAGCGCATCAAATATTTCAGAAAAACTTTTCAGCATATCAGTCCTCGTTCTGAATGATGTTCATTGTATCGCGAGCGATCATGAGCTCCTCATTTGTTGTGATGGCTGCAACCTTCACCTTTGAATCAGGGAGAGAGATCATGACATCCTGGCCTGCAGCTACGTTTGCATCGTAGTCAAACTTCACACCAAGATAAGTGAGGTTCTCGCAGACTCTGCGACGCAGACGAGTATTGTTCTCACCGATTCCGCCTGTGAAGACGATGAGGTCGACACCATTCATTGCAGCAGCATATGCTCCGATGAACTTAGTGATGTCATATGTAAGTTTCTTGAGTGCAAGCTTAGCCTTTGCATCACCCTCGTTTGCAGCCGCATTGAGGTCACGTCCGTCTGAAGAGATGCACGAAAGACCGAGAAGACCACTCTTCTTGTTGAGAACCTTGCTCATCTCAGAAGCAGAAAGGCCCTCCTTCTCCTGGATATATGTCACAACCTCAGGGTCGATGTTACCGCAACGTGTACCCATCATGACGCCTTCGAGAGGTGTGAATCCCATGGTAGTGTCAATTGACTTTCCATTGACAACAGCAGTGATCGAGCTTCCGTTTCCAAGGTGACATGTGATGATCTTTGAATACTCCAGGTCAAGACCTGCGAACTTAGCACCCTTTGCAGACACGTATTTGTGGCTTGTGCCATGGAAGCCGTAACGGCGGATTCCGTATTTCTCATAATACTCATATGGAAGACCATACATGTATGCATACGAAGGCATGGTCTGATGGAATGCTGTATCGAATACTCCAACCTGCGGAACTGAAGGGAGAACTGCGCTCACAGCTCTGATTCCAAGAATGTTTGCAGGGTTATGAAGCGGCGCAAATACAGAGCACTTCTCGAGCTGTGCGACCACCTTGTCAGTGATGAGCTGGCTGCATACGAACTCCTCTGCTCCATGAACTACTCTATGTCCTACAGCTTCGATGTCCTCGAGGCTTGAAAGCACTCCGAACTCCTTGTCGAGCAGAGCGTCCATCACGGCCTGAATTCCGACAGTATGATCTGCTATAGGCATTTCCTTGACATATTTCTCCCTGCCTTCAGCCTTATGAGTAATGCAACCTACTTCCAGTCCGATTCTCTCTACGAGTCCCTTTGCAAGAAGGTCATACACTTCGTCTGTCTTCATGTCCAGAAGCTGATACTTCAATGAAGAACTTCCACAATTGAGTACTAAAATAATCATGATATAATATGTGTTACTAATTTATCAGTCTATCCTTGCAAAGTTATAAAATTTATCGCTACTTTAGCAAAAATTAGGTGGTAAATGAAAGTGGAGAGAGAGATTTCGAGGGTAGTATTACCGTTTGCCGCAGGCGTGGCTATGACAGTCTGGTCGGGACATGTATCACACATCAGACCATGCTTTTATTCCGGGCTGACAATGGCCGTCATACTGATATCCGCATCTTTTCTTCTCTTCAGCCGCAACAGACAGATTCCGCCATCTGTCTTACGGTCTGCCATATGCATATGTCTCGCATCATGCGGAATATTGTGCGGACTTACGTCAGAACTGCTCTCCTCAAGCAGGCCATATGCGGACAGCATCATGGAATCAATCAGAGCCATGGGTCGTGAGACAGGAAGACTGATCGACGGAATTGACTTCAAGAATCAGGACACCAACGCAATACTGAAGGCCCTCATAATCGGCGACAGATCAGATATCCCGGCACATATTACAGAATCATTCCGTTCCAGCGGCGCATCCCATATATTGGCATTGTCAGGCCTGCATCTGGGAATCATCCACTACATATTCTCCAAGATTCTTTCCTTATCCGGAAATTCTCCGAAGGCACAGATGCTGAGGTCAGGATGCATAATCCTTCTACGCGGACTCTACACCCTTGCTACGGGAGCAGGAGCATCAATCGTACGCGCATACCTCTTCATCATTATCGGAGAAAGATCAAGATTTTCCAACAGTTTCAAAAGCACAGGAACAGTCCTTATGTCAGCCTTGCTCATTCATCTGACCATATCACCGGCATCAATGAAGGAAGCCGGATTCCTTCTTTCCTACGCAGCCATCGCAGGAATCGCCTATATATTTCCTTGGCTTAAAAGCATATGGCCGGAATCCGAAGATAGAATAAAAGGTCCTGTAAGAAGGATCTGGGAGTCTGCAGCCTTATCAATTTCCTGCCAGTTTACCACCGGTCCTCTTGCATATCTGTATTTCGGAACTTTTCCAAGACATTTCCTGCTTACAAATCTTATTGCCATCCCATTGACCGGACTGATAATACCAGCATCATTACTTACAATCTGTATGGAAGCAGTGGGCACATCTCCGGAAATAATGAAAAAGGCTGTCGAAGCACTGATATCAGCACTGTCGACAGCCCTTGACATAATATCTCGAATGTGATTATTCCACGTCACGAACGCATCTCACTGATGCACCGAATGTATTCACATCTCCCTTGCCGGGGAACATATCCGGAAGTCCTGTGATCATATATCTGTAATATGCCATCTCATCGTCATACTTGTCTGCAGTCCAGAAGACAGTATATTCAAGTGCGCCGTTGAAAGAGGCACCAGGGTACGTTCCGGCATTATCAAGATTTCCAAGATTTACAAATCCGACAGGAAGCATAGAAAGCTTGCTTTCATTGGTAATGTCACCAACTTCCGGCCAATACTGCTGCATCAGCTCACCATTGAATGACGCATCAGCATAAAGCTTTGCAGCAACATTCTCAAATACAGAATACTTGTCTGAAACCGGCGATTCAATTGCCTCAGCAAGAGACATCCAGTCTTCTTCAGAAGGAAGGCGCCATCCCTCAGGACATGCAGTCACGGCATCGTTGTAGTTGTAATAACGTCCATAGATGTCAGACATTATCTCCTCATTCACATATGGCACGCCTGCAGTCGTCACAGCAAGATTATTTCTGAACCACTCAAGATTTCCGATTCTGGTATAATAATAATCAACTCCGCCAACTGTTAACTTCGGATCGGTTGATTTGATACCGGTTCCGGTGATCGACTGATCAAGTCCGCTCTTTACAGCTGTAATAGTACGGCTATATGACGTGCCGTAATATCCATCAGCAACGGCACTACATGTTACCGTATAGGTCTGAAGTGAATCTTTCGGAAACCAATGAACAAAGATTGCACCCTTTTCCAACGTATCACTCACAACCTTGGAAGGATCGATCTTCCAAACATATCCGACTTCTACACCTTCAGGTTCAGCCAGACCGCCAGGAGAAAACCTCACAGCTTCACCAGGAGCGATATAGTTCTGACTATTAAAATATAGGCCGCTCAATGACGGCAGCACTTCAGTTTCGTCATCTTTCTTACAAGCTGCCATAACCGACACAAAAGCAGCCAGCAATATAAGCGAACTCAGTTTTCTACAACTCATTTCTCTTTCCTAAAAATTAAACTATAATCGTGCAAATATGGGGATTTTAATTTGAAAAACCGCTACCTTTGTACAAATACTTTGCCTCACACACTCTTATGATCAAGATATTTCAGCATTTCGCATATATTTGCCTTGTATCACTACTGATTGCATCATGCAAGCCTCAAGACAGGTATATAACCATCACCGGTTATGCGCAGGGAGGAACATATGCTGTCAAGCTCAACCTCAACGGTAGTGACGGTCCTGTCAGAATAAAGCCTGAAGAAATAAGGGATTCCATAGATTCCATACTTCTCAGGATCGACAACACATTATCAGGATATAACAAGAATTCTCTGCTGAGCCGATTCAATTCAGGCGAGACAATCGGCAAGGATGATATGTTTGACGACATCTTTGCTCAAGCTGTCAGAATCCACGAGGAGACAGACGGAGTCGTGGATGTTGCGGCTGGTCCTCTGTTCGACCTGTGGGGATTCGGATTCAAAAGCGGAGACTTCCCTACTGACGAGGAAGTGATGAAGATAAAGGAAACCTGCGGTATGAACAACATGCTTTCCCAGAAGAAAGGTGTATTGAATTACAACGCCATTGCCCAGGGGTACAGCTGCGACCTTGTTGCAGAATACCTTTATTCGATCGGAGTCAAGGACATGATGGTAGACATCGGGGAGATATTCTGCGACGGGCACAATCCATCAGGAAAGCCATGGTCACTCGGAATTGACAAGCCTGTAGACGGCAACAATGAACTGGGAGCACAGATTCAGGGCATATTCAGAGCCCCAGACGGGCCACATGGAATCGTGACCTCAGGAAACTATCGAAAATTCTATGTCAAGGACGGCAGGAAATACTCCCATTCAATCGACCCTCGCACAGGCTATCCTGTAACACATAACCTTTTGAGCGCTACGATAGTAGCTGAAGACGCACTGACAGCAGACGCATACGCCACATACTGTATGGTAGTCGGTTTGGAAGAGTCTGTAAAATTCCTTGAAAGTCATGAAGATTTCGAAGGCTGCCTCATCTACGATGAAGACGGCACATTCAAGACATGGTGTTCAAAAGGATTTGTTCTTGAAGAACTCTAACGCAAGTCTGTGACGATCCAATCTGCTCCTGTCTTCGGAACATAAAACGAGACAGGATTTTTTTCTGTCATTGTCTTTGACACAATCTTTACCTGGACATCATTGGAAGCCGATGTTGACAGGATGGTCTTATAAAATTTCTCCAGATCATCGTAGGTCCATTTCGGCTCGACGACCGCCTCTTTTGACTCTGTGTGGAGAATCCATGTACCATCCTCACAGGTATAGACTTCGATGGTCTGTCCCTTGAGGCACCACAGATCATCTTGTGCAGTCACAGTACCCTTATCCTTGAGACTTGCATCATCCACCTTCGCATCCAGAACATATGATACCGTAATGCATGAATCCTCAGCAGCAGACCTGATATCAGCGACAAGCTTGTCAGGGGTCTGCGCAAAAAGATTTGCTGACACAAGGGTCAGGAAAAGGACGGAAATATGAAGGAGATTCTTCATGTTACTTTACAAAATGCGAGAGTATCTCGTCGAGTTCATCAAAAGTAGTGACGAGAACCTGACGAGGCTTGGAGCCTTCCTGAGGGCCGACAATACCTGCTCCCTCAAGCTGATCCATAACACGTCCGGCTCTTGCATAACCCATGCCCAGACGACGCTGAAGATCTGACGTCGAGCCTCTCTGTGAAGTCACGATCATACGAGCTGCTTCTTCGAACATAGGATCGATATTCTGCATATCGATTGTACCTCCGCTTGTCTCGCCATCCTGTGACTCAGGAACAGGCAGATAGTAAGGAGTGCTGCAGCACTGCTTGTAGCCTGTCTGATCGCCGATGAACTTGGTGATCTTATTGATTTCCGCCATGCTGACCAAAGCACACTGTACTCGTTCCATCTCGACTCCGGCATAGTAGAGCATATCACCCCTTCCGATAAGGTTTTCAGCTCCATATGAATCCAGGATTGTTCTCGAATCCACTCCGGAAACCACTCTGAAGGCGATTCGTGTCGGGAAGTTGGTCTTGATGAGACCGGTGATGACATTGACGGACGGACGCTGTGTAGCGATGATGACATGAAGACCGGCCGCTCTACCCTTCTGTGCCAGACGGACGATCGAGTCGCTGATGTTCTTTGCACATTTTCTTGCATCAGCATTTGCTCCTCCGGTCATTGTAAGGTCGGCATACTCATCGATGACAACCACAAGATACGGAAGGAACTTATGGCCCTCTGTAGGAAGAAGGCGACGGTCCTTGTACTTGTCGTTATAGAGCTTTATGTCATTCACACCGGCAGCCGCAAGGAGCTTATAGCGCTCATCCATCTCTATACAGAGTGAATTGAGCACAGCTTCCGCCTGCTTAGGCTGCTTGATGATTGCATTCTCTTTTTCATCTTCTTCGCTGGCCGCCATAGGAAGAACTGCAAGATAGTGCTTGAGAAGCGAGTTATATGCGGTAAACTCCACCATCTTAGGGTCGATGAAGACAAACTTGAGTTCTGTAGGGTGCTTCGCATAGAGCAAAGATGAGATGATCACATTAAGTCCTACAGACTTACCCTGCTTTGTAGCACCCGCTATAAGAAGGTGTGGAGCATCTGTAAGGTCGAAAGTCTTCACTTCTTGAGTGATGGTATATCCGATAGCAATCGGCAGTTCCGCCTTGCTGTTTCGGAAAGAGTCGTCGTTGAGCATAGACTTCAACGGCACGATCGAAGGTGTATTGTTAGGTACTTCGATTCCCACGCAGTCTGGCAGTGTGACCACACGAACTCCGCTGGCTCCAAGCGCCATCGCAATCTCACGATGTAGATTCTCGATTGCAGACACTCTTACACCTGCGGAAGGAACGACCTTGTAAAGTGTCACTGTAGGTCCAACGACAGCTGTAACGCGGTCCACCTCGATCCTGTAGTTCTGCAAGGTCGCACGGATACGGTTGTTGTTTATATCCAGTTCCTGCTGGCTTACCTTGTGCTGACCTTCCGAATAGTCCTTGAGAAGATCGAGCGGCGGGAACTTGAATCTTTCCAGTTCCTCTCTGTTATCAATTCGAGGGAGTTCCTCAGTAACCTTTTCGGTAAAGTCACCACCCATGATGACCTCTATTCCAGAGGCTTCCTCAACCTGCACAGGTTCTGCTGCCACCTGATCTGCTGCCACTGGCTCCACATCAGGCGCCACTACCGGTTCCTCCGGTACAATGAAAGGTTCCTCTTCAGGGATTACGAACGGTTCCTCCTTCGGCATGACGTATTCTTCCGGGATTTCTATAGGAGCAACATCATCCGATGTCAGAGATCCCTCTTCCGGCTCCTGCACAGGCTGAGGTTCCTGACCATAGTTATCTCCTACAGCGGCGAACCACCCTGCAAATCTGCCATTTGAAAGTAGAAGCCATGCTACGGCAAGAGCAACAAGAATCAATCCCGTAATGAAAAAGCCCGTCATATTGGCCATCCACGAAATGACGGCGTGACCGGCATCACCTCCGAATCCTCCGCCGAATGCAGTATCAGAGCCGAATGCCATTGACACGAAGGCAAGTATCAGAGATGAGAGAAATGTTCCGCTCACTGTGACAAATGTCGTCCTTAAAAGTCCGATATGTCTTTTCCAGAAGAAAAGTCTGTATGCTACGGCTCCCATCAGAAAGACAAGAGCGAAACTTCCCAGACCAAAGCATCCGGCCACCAGAAAACGGCTCCACATGAAGCCGAGCTTTCCGCCCCAATTCTTCACTTCCACACCCTTCTCCATCATTTCCGGATTGGAAAGAAGACTCTGGTCAGCATGCCATGTAAACAGATATGACACTGACGATATAAGGGTGAATAAAGCAAACACAAGCACCGCAATGCCTGTGTATTTCAATATATTGGACTTCTTGTCCGGATCTATATCTGAAAAGAATTTCTTCATTATTTCTTTCTAAAGTTCTTCTGATTATTCCTCTGTCTGTTCTGATTTCTTCCTGACTTTGACGGATTGATTCCCGGGCGCGAGAAGTTTGCTCCAGAATCAACTCTTCCCAATGTCATTCCTTCCGGCACCTTGATCTTGTAGTCGGAAAGCTTCTCGATATCCTGGAAGATTGTTTCATCAGAAACGGTGTCCTTGTTCCAGATGAGATACTGCTGTCTCATGTAGATAGCGAGCGAACGGA
Source organism: Bacteroidales bacterium (assembly GCA_017555965.1). Classification (GTDB taxonomy): domain Bacteria; phylum Bacteroidota; class Bacteroidia; order Bacteroidales; family UBA932; genus Cryptobacteroides. Next base: position 13,889 of record JAFZFH010000081.1, on the reverse strand, counting down.
TCATTGCAGTTTTTGACTCTCCATCCTCCTTTTCGGAAATAAGGTCTATGATGCTCTCGATATTTCTTCCGTAATGGGTTGCCTTGATCGGCTTGTTAACTATCGGAACCATCTCGGGACGCTCATTGAGACTTTCCGGAGCAGGCATCGGATATGGAGCATCAACATCGAGGTCGAAACCTGAGATGATGAACAGATGATCCCACAGCTTGTGCTCATAATCATCTTGAAGATGTACAGACGGATTAAGGATTTCCATTACCTTGATGATGGCTCTGGCCTGCGCATTACGCTTTTCCCTATCCTCGATGGTCTTCAGATAATCCACCATCTTCTGAACATTTCTGCCATATTCAGGTATGTAAAGCTTTACCCTTTCCGTATTGTACAACAACTTGCAAGTATCTATATCCTTATTCTCCATAACGTTCCTGTTAGACAAACTGCAAATATAATAAATTTTAGAGGATTCTCATCACATCCCCCGTCTGCACATACCACAAAAATGCAGACACATCAGCATATCCCATCCTGCGCCATAAGTCCGCATATCTGCGCACCTGACGTTCATATTCCACATGATGCTCTCCGAACTTGAAATCTATCACCGACACCTTGCCATCCTTGACCACAACCCTGTCCGGTCTGTACACTCTGCCGTCAGTATCAATCAGTTCCGACTCATTGAGGATGCTGTCCGCAGTCTCCGGGAACCACCCGTAATCCTTGACTGTCGCCAGTCCTTCTTCAAGAAGATGTCTGACTTCCTCGACCTCACCGGCATTCATGCTTCCATCCAGCATGACAGTACGCAATGCATCATCCAGATCGGACGGATATTCGATTTTTGAAAGCACGTCATGAAGCACCACTCCTCTGATTCGGTTCGAAGCCCTTATTCCGGCTGCACCTTCCTCCGAGAAGAAGTCCCGAGCATCTTCAGACAATCTCAAGCGGCTTCTTTCACCCTCATATGAACAGAAGACAGACGGCATCTTGCAGACTGTCGAATGCTTTGGAGCCGAAAGAGGAGGAAACTCTCCCTTCCGGTACACCAAACCTCCTTCTTCAAGGCTGCCTATGGATTCAAAACCAATCTGCTCGCCCTTCTCTCCCATGAAATCCATGGTCCATCTTGCGAACCCATCCTCCTGCGGGATCGAAGATATGACGGTCATCGCCTTTGCGGCGCGGGTGAATGCCACATACAGGATATTGATGTTATCGACGTACTGCATCTGCATTTCTTCGCGATATCGTCCTTCGAACAGAGTATCGACGCTCTTTCCGGAGAGATGGATGTCATACACACCATCTGCGACATCCTCGAGCTGAGTACCTTCCACATCCGGTCTTGACCACTTCGAACCATGGGAAAAGAATCCCACCGACTCCAATGACGGGAAGATCACATATGGAAAATCAAGACCTTTCGACTTATGCACGGTCATGATCCTGACAGCATCGTCTGACTTCGGCGAACTTATATTGGACCTGTCTTCAGACCATTTCTTCAGAAAGGATCTCAAGCTGTTTCCATGAGCAGAAACAAAATCCTGCACTATATCCATAAACGACTGGACATAAAGGGTTTCTGCAGCAAACACCTCAGGATCGGCCTCCTTCAGACTTCTGAGAAGAGTCTCGCACAGATCCACCAGAGAGTGATAACTTTCAGGGACAGTCATGCCCATGGACTCCGCCAGGAAGGATGCCATCCTGTCATCAGGATTTTCTATTCCGGACAGGAAAGCCACCAGGCGCCTTACAGTAAGGGACGAAGCCACCTTCAACGAGTCGTCAGACAAGACGCTGATTCCGTTGTCTATCAGATATGATGCGATGTCTGCTCCCTCCTGATTAAGTCTTACAAGAACAGTTATATCTCCCAGACGATAGCCGGCTTCGACTGCACGATTGACAGCATCCAGGATATTCTGATAGTACAGTACGCTATCGCAGAACATGACTTCGAGCATACCGTCGCCATCTTTTGCCGCTCCCTGTTCCACGTCAGCATATATGGACCTTATCACATTACATTCGTCACCGATGCGTCTGTCAAGGTACTCGGCAGCAGACTTGAAATATTCGTTGTTGAAGTTCACGATTCCGCTGCAGCTTCGGTAATTGGTATCCAGCACATCCTTGTCTGTCATTCCACGGAAAGTATCCTGAACCTCATGTTCAAGAAGTCCCCAATCGGACTGACGCCAACGGTATATGCTCTGCTTGACGTCGCCGACGATAAGATTTGTAAATCCCTGAGACACACTGTTTTTCAGAAGAGGGCGAAAGTTCTCCCACTGAACCATCGAAGTGTCCTGGAACTCATCCAGAAGGAAATGCTCATACCTCACTCCTGTCTTCTCGTATATGAAAGGAGCATCAGCATCGTCGATGATCTTGCGCAATATGCTGTTGGTCTGATCGATCGTAAGTACATTCTTCTCCTTGAGGATTTCCTGAAAATTACGATAAAGATCATTAGCGACTGCAAATCCGTACACCTGACTCTTAAGGGCCAGTGCAGTATTGAAGACCTTGAATCCCTCATCAAACACCTCGAAGAAATTTTCGACAGCACTCACCACAGCTCCTGTGACCATATTTTCAAGATGCTTGTTCTTCTTGGCAAACCATGCAGAAGGATCAAGAGCCTTTCTTCTGAACGCCTCGGTCGGAACCGGGATAACAGAGAGTCTGGAAGCACTTGTATATTTCGCTATGTTCTTGGCCATGAAATGGGCAGAGGTCTCTTCCATATCGACTCCCGCATCATCGAATGCAGCGACAACATCAGCAGCGGCACCTTCAACATCGAGAGCAAATCTCCCGATTATATCATCACATCTTGTCTGAAGCAGGTCAAGACGTTCATCAGAATACAGCACAGCCTCATCCGCTCCTGAAGACTCCAGAGCAACACGATATTCCTCAGAATTGAATCTCTCTGCAATCTTTCTCAGGGTATAATCCAACCTGTACCCTTCTCCCTCCTCGAGCTGGGCCATAGTCTTTCGGATCATCCACTCCAAAGATCTGGAATGTTCCTTCGAGTCCGTAAGAGAATCGAGCAGGCGGTCCACGCTCTCCTTCAGAAGAGAAGCCTTGTCAAGTTCTATCGAGTATGAAGAGAAGTGGCCGATCTCTCTCGCAAAAGCCTTGAGGGTCTGCTGGAAGAAGCGGTCAATCGTACTGACTGCAAACGCACTGTAATCGTGGAGAATGTTGCAAAGCAGCTTCTCCGCAGCATCTCTCAAAGAGACCTCATCCGGACATATCTCCGGTACCAGATGCACGAAATAGTCAGAATTCTTCGGATCCTTCGAAAGTTCATGGAGCTTCTCCAGAATCCTTTCCTTCATCTCGTCCGTCGCCTTGTTTGTAAAGGTAACGGCCAGGATATGGCGATACGCGTAAGAGTCGCACGCCTTAAGCAAAGTCTTTATGTATTCAAGTGCCAGATTCCAGGTCTTACCGGAACCGGCAGAAGCCTTCAATATCCTGATCATACTCCTATCTTCCGCAAATCATCTTAAAGTCACAATATCTGCATGCATCCGTATCCTTGGTCCTCTCGAAAGGAATCTCAGGATTCTTAAGTTCTGCAAGAAGTCCCTCGAGTCTCTCATCCATAAGTCTGCAGAACGTCCCGTTCTCCGGGAAGACAGCAGGAGGGTTCTTGAATATCTCTGATGTCGAATACATTGAATTATACAGACATCCGTCCTTGACGATGCCGTTCTCCTTCAACATCCTTCCATATATATGGAACTGAAGAGCGGCCTTATACTTCTTTCTATATGTATACGCCTCGTCAAATATCCTCGAAACGACAGTTTCCGCCGCAGCATCATCGATGACATTCAGCACCTCCGGTGAATCCGATCCGCTCTTGTAGTCAACCAGACGCACAGTGCCCGGAACAATGCTGTCTATTCTGTCCACAACGCCGAAGAACCTGCAGCCGCAGATGTCAGCACCCACCTTCTTTTCAAGGCCGATGATTCCGAAGGCACCGACACCATACTTTTTCAGGAGCTCGACATCCTTCTTCAATGTCTCGAGGACATAACGCACGATTACCGTCCTGACCACAAGGTCACGTCCGCGGATTTCATCCACATTCAGCTCAGCCTTCATCAGTGACTCCACCTTTGCTGTGATGATTGCAGTCTTGTCCTCCTGCAGCCATCCCTCAAGATATTCCACAGTAACCTCATCCACGCCTTTGTCCGGCTGCCTGTCCATCTTCTCGAACGGATCATCCGAAACCATTGCATCCATTCCGAAGTACAGGGCCCTCATGGTATTGTGATACACATTTCCGATCATCGCACTGTCAAGCGACTCAGCCACATCCTCGTCCTTCTTTATCTTCAGGACAGACTGATAATAGAACTTCATCGGACAGATGACATAATTCTGAATTCCAGAGGCCGAGTATGTCATGGAATTGATGACTTCCATCACCTCATCAGTCTTGACCGCACGGTCATCAGTCTTGTCGAAGGTGCTCAGCTCTGCATGTGCCACATACTGGTTCAACTGTATGCCATAGTGGTATTTCAGCTGCTTTATATAACGGCTTTCCTCTCCCCTCTTGAGTCCCTCTGTGCGGGAATCATAGACCATCCACACCTTCTCTGCACGGGATATCATCCTATAGAAATAATAGGCCCATACAGAATCCTGATATTCATATGTAGGCATTTCGAAGGCTTTCCTCAATTCCGGAGGTACGAATGACGAACTCACGCTCCTTCTCGGAAACATTCCTTCGTTGCACGAAAGTATCACGACATTGCGAAAATCCAGCGCTCTGGTTTCCAGAGGTCCCATGATCTGCATACCCTTGAGAGGTTCTCCCTTAAATGGTACAGATGCACCGGAAATCATAGTCTCAAGAAGCCTTACGAATGTTGAAGGAAGGACGTTCAGACGCTTTGACCTCAAAGAGTTTATAGAGGTATAATATGTCTTGGCTGCTTCAAGTTCTATTGCAGACTCATTATCCTCTGACATCAACGGAACGATACCAGAAAGCACTTCCTGCAGGTATGCTGCAAAGGCATCTGTCTGATCGGGGTCATTTGACGTCAGGTCAGTAAGGACAGGCCTGAAGATCAGGTCCAGGACGGGATTGCCTGTCAAGTCCGTCTGAGGTATATAGAATTTGCCGGCCGTCTTTATTTCATCAGACTTCTCACGGCAGTCCAAAAGGCCGTTGGAAAGGATATCCCAGACATGCTTATGGTAGAAATGCCATCCTTCCTCCTTCCTGCGCAGATGCATCTGCATCTTGGCGATGTCAGCCATAAGCACGAAAACCGTACTGGCTGAAAGCGGATATCCCATGGTGACATTTATATCGGTAACCGATTCAGGTACAGAGTTCAGAAGCGGTATCAGCAAGGACTCGTCCGGAAGGACGACAGCGGTCTCTCCCCCCTTCATATCAGTTACATTTTCCAGAATCCTTTCAAGATGCTTGACCTGTCCATACGATGACGGAACACTCAAGACATTGAATTCAGGAACATTATCGCTGATATCTTCCAGGGCGAAGGCTTGAGGAAACTCTTCAACATTTCTGACCATAAAGAACGATGCCTTGTTCTGCGGATCAGCAGCCATTCCTCCTGACCAGTCCCAACAGAACTCTGCCACGCCTCTGCTATGCATCATCCTCAACAAGGACTTTTCACATTCATTCAGCGCATTCAGGCCGACAAACACATAGGAAGTTTCATTCAGTCCGCTGAACAGATCAGTCTCCTTTTCAGCCAGACTTCTGTATATCATTCCTTCGTAGGCCATACCCTTTTCCTTAAGGTTCCTGTTGAAGGCTTCATACATCGGATACATTATGTTCCAGATCTGAAGGAAATTGCCCTTGACTTCAGACATCTGGTTGAAATGCCCCACAAAAGTATCCAATGCCTCCTTCTGTCTTTCCGACAGATAAGAGAATGTATCCTGGATCTGCTTATAATCGGCGACGTTGGTGAATATCTGCTTCGGATTCACCTGATACTTGTCCACATCATCAAAATCTCCAAGAATCACATCACCCCAGAAGATGAAGTCATCCAATGATTCGGCCTTTGGATTCAATGCAATATAACATTCGTACAGTTCCAGAAGAAGAGTGATGCGGTCTGCAACCTTAAGACCGGAAGCCTTTGCGAAAAAATCATTGATCGTCACCATCCCAGGCGCCTTGAAAGGCACGGCTGCAGGATCCGACGCAGCATTCTCGCTCAGATACTTCTTGAAGAAGACCATGGAACGGCGGTTCGGAAAGATGAAGCATCTTTCCGATATGTTTCCCATGCTATAATAATGGTCTGCGACCTGTTTCAAAAACGGTTTCATATTTACAAAGATAGTCTTATTAATTGCCAATCCGTGGCACAAGAAAATATTTTTATAAAATTTTAAAAATTTTTCCATGAACGCTTGGAGATATCATTTTTTTACCTACCTTTGCATCAGATTCAATTTAGAACTATTCAAATTTACGAACATCAAACATTTAAAACTCAAATACTATGACAAAGAAATTCAGATGCCTTGTTTGCGGTTACATTCATGAAGGTGAAAATGCTCCAGAGGAGTGCCCATTGTGCCATGTAGGTCCAGATCAGTTCGAAGAGATCGTTGAGACAGGTGAAGCTCTTTCATGGGCTGACGAGCACAAGATCGGAGTAGCAAAGGGAATCGACCCTGAGATCCTCAAAGGACTTCGCGACCATTTCAACGGCGAGTGCGGTGAGGTCGGAATGTACCTTGCGATGAGCCGTCAGGCAGACAGAGAGGGCTACCCTGAGATCGCAGAGGCATTCAAGAGATATGCTTGGGAAGAGGCTGAGCACGCAGCTAAGTTCGCAGAGCTTCTTGGCGAGTGCGTATGGGACACCAAGACAAATGTGGAGAAGAGAATGCTTGCTGAGCAGGGAGCATGTGAGGACAAGCTCCGTATCGCAAGACTTGCAAAGCAGCAGAACCTTGACGCCATCCACGATACAGTACACGAGATGTGCAAGGATGAGGCTCGTCACGGTGCAGGTTTCCAGGGACTCTTCAACAGATACTTCAAATAGATTGATAATATAAACACATTACCGGTCGGCAACATTCGGTGAAACTCACCATTCTGTTACCGACCGGTAATATTTTTATGTAGCAGAGTATGCTAGTCTTCGTCTTCGAAGTCAAAATCTGATGCTATAAGCTCTGCGATATCGTCAGGAACATCGAAGCTGAGATTGTCCCACAGATCCTCCATCTGGCGACGATCCTTCTTTGTAGGACGTCCTGCACCCCTGTCTCGCTTGAGGAAGAATGTTTCCACCGGAGCACGGAGCTTGGCAAGCTCTTCAGGAGGCGTAAGGTTCTCCGCATAATTCGGAACCAGTTTTGCTCCCTGCCTCTTGTCTATAAGCTGCAATACTCTATATGTATATACGACCGGGCCTTTACGCGCCACTATCGTATCGCCGACCTTGACAGGCTTCGACGGCTTGGTATCTGCTCCGTTTATACGTACCTTTCCACCTTTGCAGGCATCTGTCGCATCCGTCCTGGTCTTATAGACCCTTATGGCCCATAGATATTTATCAATTCTGATTTCTTCCATCTTATCAGCTAAAGAAATTCAACGGAGTTGAACCAGCCGGTTCCATCGGTTCATCATCATCAAAAGCACCATCCTCAAGTCCCTCATAGTCCTCACCTTCAAGGAAAGCCTCAGTGTCAGGATCGATGTAAGCATCAAAATCCGGATCAGGGCTGCATACAGCTTCAAGAAGTACTGTCGAACGGTCTCTAGGCACAAGGAAGAAGTCCGGCATATCAGCAGGCACCATGATTGTCTCTCCCTTCGAGAACTCATAGTTCTCCATGCATGCTTCGCCCTTTTCATTTGTAGACGGTACCTGAATTGATGCCGCACCTTCTACGCATACATATAATATGAAGCTTTCGAATTTCTCTGTATAGATATGCAGAGGATCTGTCAATGTAATCTTTGCGACATTGAACGGATGTCCTTCCACAAGATTCACGATAACCTTTTCATCTTCGTGATGATGGTGGTGGCCTCCGCACTGACACTCATGTCCACATGGTTCATGAGACTCCTCCCTTCCCCATTCCGGACCTTTTCTGAAGAGGCTGTGGTCGAACGGGCCATAATCGATGAAGTCGATAGCTTCTTCAAGATGGAGCGGGCGTGCTGTCATAGGATTGAATTCGCGCCCCCAGTCGTAAAGACGGAAAGTCATGTCTGAAGATTCCTGAATTTCCACGACTATCAGTCCACCCTCTGCCGCATGCACTGTTCCCGGCTTCATGTGGATCACATCACCCTTCTTAGGACAGATGACATTAAGAGTCTCAGCTACAGTGCCGTCATGACATCTGTCATAAAGTTCCTGTGCAGTCATCTCGCGATTGAAACCTGCATAAATCTTAGCATCCGGACCGGCTTCAAGGACATACCAGATTTCATTCTTGCCAAGAGCATCATATCTCTCTGCTGCAATCTCATCATCCGGATGTACCTGAACAGAAAGTTTTCCGTTTATATCGAGAAACTTTACAAGAAGAGGAAACTGTCTTCCGTAATAGTTGTATACGTTCTCTCCTACAATACGCTCAAGATATGTCTCCATTACCTCGCTGATTGTGTTTCCTGCGAGCCATCCGTCAGCAATGACAGAATCCTCGAAACCCATATCAGCGATCTCCCAGCTCTCACCAACCTTCACATCAGGTCCAAGCGGAATCTCATTTCCATCCTCATCACACTCAGCAAAATCCTTTCCCAGCTTAGTTACAAGGGCATTTCCGCCCCAAGGTCTCCTTGATGCGATCGGTATAAATCTTAAAGGGTATAGTTTCTTTTCCATCTACTTATATATATAGTCCGCAAATATAACGCTTTTTATCCACATAATCTGCAAATGGTACAGATATTGACAAATATGGGGTCACCTTATATAAGGTAAACGTATATAAACAATTTAACGGATAGGAGACTACAAATATGTTACCAGCACGAAGATTCAACGGTCAGTACGGTCTGACAGACTTCTTTAATGACTTCTTTGAGAACAGACCTCTTGAAAGAGTGGGAATGACCTCACCTGCAATAAATGTAAAGGAAAACGACAAGGGCTACAAGATTGAAGTTGCGGCTCCGGGCATGTGCAAGGATGACTTCAAGATACATCTCAACAAAGATGGCAATCTTGTAATAGAAATGGAAAAGACAGACTGCGGATGCAAGGACAAGGAGAAGGATCATGAGATGAAGGAATGCAAATACCTCAGAAAAGAATTCTCATATTCAAAATTCAGCCAGACTCTGCTTCTCCCCGACAATGCAGACAAGGAGGCGATCGAAGCTCACGTCAATAATGGTATCCTTTATATAAAGGTTCCGAAGACAACCAAGGAAAAGGTTGAAGACGAAAAAAGAGTGATCGAGGTCAAATAAAAGCTGGCGGCAGGCAAAATTGAGCTTGCCGCCTCTTTTTGGCCTATTTTTGCAGTTTTTCGCAGTTTTTTCGAAAAATTGCACAAAAAAGTTTGCAGATTTCAAAAAAATACCTACCTTTGCATCCGCGTTAGACAAAAACGCATAAGTCTGAACAATTGGTGCGGTAGTTCAGCTGGTTAGAATACCGGCCTGTCACGCCGGGGGTCGCGGGTTCGAGTCCCGTCCGCACCGCAAAAATGTTGAAGTTTATTTTTGTCGAGAACAAGGAAGACAAGCTCTGAAGGAGGGAGTTACCTTGTGGTAATGACCGACTGAAGATGCGAAGTCTGACGCAGTTATCGGCAAAAAGAAACAAAACGGGAGCATAGCTCAGTTGGTTTAGAGCATCTGCCTTACAAGCAGAGGGTCGGGGGTTCGACTCCCTCTGCTCCCACCAGAAAAGAGATTCACTACGGTGAGTCTCTTTTTTTGTGCTTATGTCCAAGATACTTTGATGCCTACAACATCGCGATAGCTTCAGAAACGACATACGTGCTGCCTCCGATGTATATCAGAGGGCGCGCACACGGATCAGATGACTTCAGATCAGCAGCCAGCTTCCTGGCAAGTTCTACAGCATCCTTGACATTATCTGTCACATGTACATCTTCCGTACTCCTGCCGGATTCAGCACAGAAAGCGAGATATTTGTCGCGAACCGCAGATGCGGCAAGCGCACGTTTGCCATGTGCCTGGGTAAATACATATACCGCACCTTCAGGCATCAGATGCATGACCGCATCGACATCCTTATCTGCAACTGAACCGTACACGAGAATAACATCAGTACACACGCCATCCGACTTCATCTTCTCAAGTTGGGCAAAGTTGTATTTCAATCCGTGTTCATTATGACCGATATCACAGATGACAACAGGATCATCCGACACCCTCTCCCATCTTCCACGGAACCCCGTCCTATGAGCAGCATGAATCAATGCATCCTTCGTCTCTGCCCCTGATTCAGACGAAACAACACCTGATGAAAGAACATCCAGCACAGCAAGCACCGTACGAAGATTCTTTCTCTGATATGAACCCTGAAGATCCATCTTTGAAAGAATCTCCTCATGCTCTGACCAGAGCGAAGGTTCGACCTTGTCCGCAAAGGTCAACAGGGACATGATAGTTGGACGGTTACCCATATACTCCGGCTCAGAAAGATTGGTATACAACACCTTACGCTCAAAGACAGCATCAGTTTCCGGATTGCTCTCCCCAACTACGACAGGAACCTTAGGCTTGATGATTCCCGCTTTTTCAAAGGCAACCTCAGGAAGAGTTTCTCCCAGAAGATCACAATGATCCAGACCGATATTGGTAATCACGCTCAAGACAGGAGAGACGATATTCGTACTGTCCAGACGGCCTCCAAGACCCGTTTCCAGAACAACCACATCCACCTGCTGATCGGCAAACCAAGAAAGCGCCATCAAGGTAGTGATCTCAAAGAAAGACATGTCAAGATGATCGAAGGTATCCTTCCACTGGCGGACGAAATCCCAGACATACTGTTTTGAAATCAGAGAGAAAGACCCTTCGCTTCCACCAGGATGACAACACGTGCAGACCCTCATCCTCTCGCGAAAATCAAGTATATGAGGGGAGGTATAGAGTCCTACCTTAAGACCCGACGAAGCAAGAACGGATGCCAGCATATTGGAAACAGATCCTTTTCCGTTTGTGCCGGCAACATGAACCACCTTATATTTCCTGTGCGGATGCCCCAACAGCTGATCCGCAAACTCCATATTGGCAATACCAGGCTTATATGCACCTGCCCCCACCTTCTGGAATGAAGGGAATCTGCAGAACAACTCCTGAATCAAAGACTCGTATGAAGCGTCCGAAAATTTTTTCTCCATAAAACAGCAAAAAATCGTTTGTTAAGAAGACAAAAATAAGTAATTTTACAGACTTATCCCCAAAAGAGGAACCATTTTATGAAGGAAAACGAATCAGCGTTGTATTCGCACTACATCATTGACGGAATAAGACAGGAGATGACTCCCGCAGAACTTCTGGATGAGTGCATGGAATACGACGAAACAGACATGCCGTCCGGCGACATGTTCGGAGCTTTCGATGACATCATCGACGAGTCAACTGACCTTCCGGTAACAGCCTTCGCCTACGACCGCAACAGAAATGAAGAATACGCCGCATTGACCGTCGAAGCGTCATGTGCGGAGCTTCCGTTCTCCATGCTGTATCCGGAGCATTGCACAAGGTTGACCATTGCAAATGCACTTACATCAAGATTATGGAGCAAAGGACATTTCCGTCTTGGAGACCTAAGGATGTGGGCGCAGTGGGAATGGAACACGGAACCTACGGGCAACATGGCATCTTTCTATTCAAGCGTTTCTGCAGCAAGTGATTACACTTATTCTCTAGGCGTCCCTATGTCTGACTATCTGTTCATTGAGGGCGAAGGGGAAAACAGTGCAAAATTCTTCGCATGGCTGCCTGAGCCGGAAATTCCTGAGGAGGAAGAAATCCAGGACCCTATCCTGTTCAAATCGTCACCTTACGAAAGCCGACACCCATGGATCGGAGACGAGAGGCAGTGTCCTTCCGTCATCATAGACGACCAGGACAGCTGGCTCATCTACATCCCTTTCGACACCGGAGCCTTCAAGTTGGGAGGTTCCATGCTCGCCCAGGTAAACGGTCACAAGGGAGGACCTGCTCCGCAGATCATGGACGCAGACTATTTCATCGACTGCTACGAAGTCGTCAGAGAACTTGTTGAAGACGGAATAGTCTCCGCGGGCATCAGCATCGGCAACGGAGGCCTGGCAACAGCCGCTTTCCGTTTCTGCGAAGGCAAAGGCGCAAGACTGGATATAAGCGGAATCATGACATCGTATCAGGAGGAAGATTCGACAAAGATACTTTTCGGAGAGATTCCGGGCGTGATCATACAGATACGTGACAACGACTACGATTATTTCGACTCGCAGATGCTTCTGCAGGACATCGCATACTACCCTCTGGGACACCCTTCGGCCACATCCGAGGGAGTAAGTTTCAAGGAAAAAAGCAGAAACCCTGTAGCCGGTATTCTCGCATCACTTTTGAGCCAGGCAAGCGAGGGCGAAGATTAGGAAATTTGAAGAATATTTCGTAAATTCGCGCCGGAATTTTCCCAAGCAAGGGCATTATTCCGATCGACTTGATTTTATTTATTATCAATCAAATATTTACAAAATTATGGAAGTAAACAAGAAAAGAGTCTATTGCTTCGGAGGCAAGACTGCTGAGGGTAACGGTACAATGCGTGAGCTCCTCGGAGGTAAGGGTGCTAACCTTGCCGAGATGTGTACTCTCAACATCCCTGTACCAGCTGGTTTCACAATCACTACTGAGTGCTGTACAGAGTACTATGAGCTCGGTGGCGGTTACAACGACGCTCTCAAGGCTGAAGTTGCAGAGGCTCTCAAGAAGACTGAGGCTATCATGGGCATGACTTTCGGTGACAAGGAGAATCCGCTCCTCGTATCTTGCCGTTCAGGTGCCCGCAGTTCTATGCCAGGTATGATGGATACAATCCTCAACATCGGTCTCTGCTCTGAGACAATCCCAGGCATGATTGCAAAGACAAACAACCCACGTTTCGTATATGACGCATATCGTCGTCTCATCATGATGTACTCTGACGTTGTGATGGAGAAGGCAGAGGGTATCGAGCCTGCAGACGGTCAGGGTATCCGCCAGCAGCTCGACAGAATGATGGAAGAGCTCAAGCATGCAAAGGGTTATGCTTCTGACACTGACATCACAGCTGAGGAGCTCCAGGATCTCTGCGAGAAGTTCAAGGTTCGCGTAAAGGAGGTTCTCGGAACTGAGTTCCCTGATTCAGCTGAGGCTCAGCTTTGGGGTTCTATCGGTGGTGTGTTCAAGTCATGGAACGGAAAGCGCGCTATCGCATATCGTCGCATCGAGGGTATTCCTGATGAGTGGGGTACTGCAGTTAACGTACAGTCAATGGTATTCGGTAACATGGGTGACAACTCTGCTACAGGTGTTGCTTTCTCACGTAACCCGGCTAACGGTGACAACAAGTTCTACGGTGAGTGGCTTATCAACGCTCAGGGCGAGGACGTTGTTGCAGGTATCCGTACTCCAAACCCACTTAACGAGTCAACTAAGAACCCACACAACCAGCATCTCGCATCTCTCGAGACTTCAATGCCTGCAGTATACGCAGAGCTCGACGGCATCCGTCTCCACCTCGAGAACCACTTCCGCGACATGCAGGATATCGAGTTCACTATCCAGGACGGTAAGCTTTGGATGCTCCAGTGCCGCGTAGGTAAGAGAACTGGTCTTGCAG